>JAKOOG010000385.1 GCA_022701545.1 Weeksellaceae bacterium
TGTTCCCAGTTTCCTAAATGCTCGTTGATGCTGTCGATCTCTTTCCTGATCCGGTCTTTCAGCTCCGTACTTCCGGCAATTTCCTGAGGCGTAGAACCGATACTGATGTTGTTTCTCATGGCCCAGCTTTTGGCAAATTCGAAATCAGGCTGGATCAGAGCGCACGGCATTTTTTCGCCGTCACCCACCACCATGATCTGTTCGATGAATTTGGAGGCTTTAGCCTGGTTTTCGATAGTCTGGGGAGCAATATATTTTCCGCCCGAAGTCTTAAACATTTCCTTTTTCCGGTCGGTGATCTGTAAAAATCCGTCGCTGTCCAGATGCCCGATGTCCCCCGTTCTGAAGTATCCTTCCTCTGTAAATACTTCTTTGGACATTTCTTCATTTTTGAAATACCCTTTGAAAACAGAAGGGCCTTTCACCGTGATTTCCCCGTCTGCCTGGATTTTAACATCCAGATTATCAAGCGGCAAACCTACCGTCCCGATCTTCATTTTCTCAAAGCTGTTTACGGAAATTACCGGTGAAGTTTCCGTAAGCCCGTAACCTTCCAGAATCGGAATCCCGGCATTCTGAAACATCAGGTTCAGCCGGGTGGATAAGGCGGCAGAACCGGAAACCAGGGTAATGATCTCGCCGCCGAGGCCTTCCCTCCATTTTTTAAACACCAGCTTATCTGCTATAATTTCTTTTATTCCCGATGGTTTGGACACGGTTTTCTTTTTGGAAATCAGATCCAGTGCCCAGAAAAATATTTTCTGTTTCAGACCGCCCGCAGAAGAACCCGTAGCATAGATTTTATCATACACTTTTTCCACCAGCCTTGGTACGACACTCATGTAGTGCGGTTTCACTTCCTTTACATTTTCTCCCATTTTCTCAATACTCTCTGCGAAATAAATGGAAAAGCCGTTGTACTGGAAAAGATAGAACAGCATTCTCTCAAAAATATGGCAGATCGGCAGGAAGCTCAGCACTCTCGTATCTTTGTAATCCAGACTCTTTTTCTTCGGAATTCTCGGGATGGATCCCAATACATTGGACACAATGTTGTGGTGGGTAAGCATAACTCCTTTTGGCTTTCCGGTTGTTCCCGAAGTATAGATGATGGTAGCCAGATCTTCGGAATTGATGGCTTTGGAAAGATCTTCCACCTCAATCTGGGTAGAATCGTCTTCACCAAGGTCGATGATTTCTTTCCAGTTGGCCGCTCCCGTGATGTTGTCAAAAGTAAAGACTCCCTGTAACGATGGGATGTTGTGCTTTACCTTTACTACTTTATTCAAAAGATCTTTATCCGAAACAAAGCAATATTTGATCTCTGCATTGGTAAAGATAAATTGATAATCTTCCGGCGAAATATTCGGATAAACAGGAACCGAAACCACGCCGATCTGCGAAAGCCCGAGATCCATAATGGCCCATTCGGTGCGCGAATTGGTGGTAATTAAAGCAATTTTATCGCCGGGATTGATCCCAAGCTTCAGAAGACCTCTTGAAATCTTATTGGCCTGGTTGATAAATTCCTGTGTAGATGTTTTTTTCCACTCCCCATGATCCTTCGTCACAAACATGTCCTGCTTCGGATATTTTTCCAAAGCATAGTGTGGTATATCGAATAATCTTTTGATTGTCATGATTCTTATTGTATGATTTTAATAATTTTAAATATAAGAATTTTTTTTAATTGAGAAAATCATTAGGGTTAATTAGAAATTAATAAAAGGTATGCCCTAACAGATTTAATAATTCAAACTTAATTTATATCTGATGAATATTTATAAATTACCGTTTTTCTTTGTTATCCTCTAATTTATCATTCTATTTTCAGATTTGACCAAAAAGTGTAAATTAGCGACCATCTAATTATTATTTTTTTATGGACTTTAATTTATCAGAAGAACAGCTGATGATTCAGCAGGCAGCAAGGGATTTTGCTCAGAACGAACTATTACCGGAGGTAATCGAGAGAGACCGCGACCAGAAGTTTCCTGCCGAACAGGTAAAGAAAATGGGAGAAATGGGTCTTTTGGGAATGATGGTGGATCCTAAATACGGAGGGGCCGGAATGGATAGTGTTTCCTACGTTTTGGCTATGGAAGAGATTGCCAAGATCGATGCTTCTGCCGCTGTGGTAATGTCTGTAAATAACTCATTGGTTTGTGCCGGTCTTGAAAAATTCGCTTCCGAAGAGCAGAAAGTAAAATACCTTACGCCTCTTGCGAGCGGACAGGTAATCGGGGCTTTTGCCTTATCCGAGCCTGAAGCCGGTTCTGATGCCACTTCCCAGAAAACAACGGCGGAAGACAAAGGAGATTATTATCTTCTGAACGGGATCAAAAACTGGATCACCAACGGTGGGACGGCAACCTATTATATCGTCATTGCCCAGACGGATCCTGAGAAAAAACATAAGGGGATCAACGCTTTCATCGTAGAAAGAGGTTGGGAAGGTTTCGAAATCGGAATTAAAGAAGATAAACTGGGAATCAGAGGAAGCGATACGCATTCTTTGATCTTCAATAACGTAAAAGTACCGAAGGAGAACAGGATCGGAGAAGACGGATTCGGATTCAACTTCGCCATGGCTGTATTAAACGGCGGCAGGATCGGGATCGCTTCTCAGGCATTGGGAATTGCTTCCGGAGCATACGAGCTGGCACTGAAATATGCAAAAACAAGAAAAGCGTTCAGAACGGAAATCATCAACCACCAGGCCATCGCTTTCAAACTG
Source organism: Weeksellaceae bacterium (assembly GCA_022701545.1). Lineage (GTDB taxonomy): Bacteria > Bacteroidota > Bacteroidia > Flavobacteriales > Weeksellaceae > Chryseobacterium. The sequence goes on from JAKOOG010000385.1 coordinate 2,738, forward strand.
GCGGATATGGCGACTCAGATTACAGCAGCGAGAATGCTTTGCTATAAAGCCGCTGTAGAGAAGGATGCCGGAAAAGACATTTCAGAAAGCGGCGCAATGGCCAAGCTGTATGCTTCCCAGGTGGCCATGGATACGACTATTGAAGCCGTACAGATCCACGGCGGATACGGATACGTGAAAGAATACCATGTGGAAAGAATGATGAGGGATGCGAAAATCACCCAGATCTATGAAGGAACTTCCGAGATCCAGAAGATCGTTATTTCAAGAAGCATTGCAAAGTAATTGCTTAATTATACGGAAATAGTAAAAGGCTCTCAGTTTTGAGAGCCTTTTTACTTCACACGAACCACAAAATATTAATAATATATATCTTTTATCTTAAATCAGAATTGATCAGCTTTACCTATTGGATAGCCATTTTTGCTGAAGGTTAAATTTTAGTTTAAATTATTTCAGTTTCCATCCTTTCTGATAACGAAGTAAAATTAAGCATAAGAATTTTTCAGAAAACGGATTTTTGATTAAAATATTATTAAAATAATACAGGTTTTATTTAAAGATCAAAATAAGGTCCGGCCTGATAATCGAAAAAAAATCCATCGCGAGGATGGACTTTCGAAATTATTGGGGATTCTGGTTTGTGTTTTTACCCCTCTTTTTATAAAAATAGCAGCCGATTCCTCCCAGTACAAATAAAGGCCAGAGCGGAAGGATGAACAGGAAGATGGAAGTGATCACGTTCCAGCCGGAAGAAACGGCAGCGAAAGATCTTTCGCCAAAAGTTTCCGGTGCTTTCTTTTCCGTATAGCTTCCTTCCGTTCCGTACAGCGTCACGTCAATTTCGCATAAGGTGCCTTTTACAGCTTCCTGCCCGGTAATATCGATGCTTTTATTTTCTACATCTCCCAGGTTATAGCTCAGGTCACTCATCAGGTAATCAAATTTCTGAAGCGGCACCTTTATTTTCAGGTAAGCGGTTTTCCGGTTGTCATTACCGGCCGAAATATTTTCACTCCGGATGAATCCGTCATACTTGGATACTTCATCTTTTACAACTTCTTTTGCGGTTTCGGCATCGTTGACGTTGAGTTCCAATGTGCCCGATTTGATCAGTTGGTTTTTGGGAACATGTAGCTCAGGGTTTTCCCTGTTCGGCCTTTCTTTGTAGACCACTTTGGTTTCCCGGATCACTTTCGGAGCCGGGACATTAACCACAATCTTCTGATCTTTTTTAGCCGAATCTTTCTTTTCCGTTTTGGATTCCAGTGCAACATTGGAAATCTTTTCCGAAAGGGAATCCACCATTTTTGAAGTGTTCTCAATTTTATCTTTTACCTCATTTTTGGCCTGTTCAAAATCCTTGATCCGGACACTGGCAGAATCGAAAGCAGCACTGGCTTTATCGCTTACATTGTTTAATTTTTCAGATGCCGCAGAAACCGTACTGTCTGCCGAATGAACCGTATGCTCCAGATCCGAAGCAGCCACTTCTCCTTTTTTACACATAATGAACGTGCCTGATACCGCAACGAGTAAGATGAATTTTTTCATAACTTTAATTTTTTTGATGAAGTAAAATTAAGAGCGGAATTTTTGTAAAGATTGTAAAGGAGTTGTTTTGCTTGTGTAAAATTTTATCTGATTGATCATTAATTTTTTGTAAAATAAAATAGGTGATTTTACAAAAGAATGTTCAAAAATAATGAAGGAGATTTTTAAAAAGAAAAAAATCCGTAGAAATTTTCTACGGATCTAAATCACGAATAAATAATTATTTAATTATTTTCAAGTTTATTTTTAATTACATTCACCAAGTCCTCAACACTATTTTTATCAGTAATAATAAGAATTGCACCGTTTAAGATGGACGTTTCTTTACCTTCATTGTGATTGTTGAATGATTTCAATTTTAGGATCTGAATCATGGAATAGATCTTTTATTTCAACTTTAAAAATAGAGGCGAGTTTTGGAATGTATTCTGATTTTATATCATTTTGATCATTTTCCCAATTGACATAAGTTTTCCTATCAATATTTAATAAATCAGCAATTTCTTGTTGAGATTTATTTTGACGTGTTCTTAGTTTTCTGATAGTATATCCTATGCTCATATTTGTTAATTTTCATCAAAAGTAATAAATATGTACGAAAAATTCCATAAAATTTGTAGAACTTCTTGTATATTGATTTACTGAACAGACAGCTATATTTGTAATGTTTAACATTAAAAATAAATACAATGAAAAAACTATTATTATTTTCAGCATTTATGATTGCTGGAATTATTTCTGCTACGGAAATTGCTTTCTGTAATTCTTTTTCTAATAAACAAACTAAAAAAGATTTTGTTTTTAAACAGTACAGAATTACTATTAAGACTGTATGTGGCACAACCTATCAGACAATTTTTGATGACCAGTTTGATTCTATAGATTGTCTTTATAATGAATGGGAAATGTATAACAATCAAGATTGTGGGCATTCCAGCTATGAAAATCCGATGACTTAATAAAAAATAATAGGCTGTTTAAAAAGACAGCCCATTTAATTATATACTTTGAATATTTATGAAACTGCTTTTAAGAATTTTCCTTTCATTTATTTGTATAAATTATGCTACGAGTCAAGTTAAAAAAGATTCTTCTGAAATTGAGGTAAAATATAATTACATTTTTGTGCAGGATACTTTAAACAGATCATCATCAATATATGAGCCGATGGTATTGCTTACTAACGGAAAGAAATCTATTTATTACAGTGAAAATTATAAGAAAGCTGTTGATGGTTTTGGAAAAAAACTCGAAGATGCCATGAAAACAGGGAATGTTTTAGATCCAAGTTCTCTCCCCAAGTCTAAGGTGAAACATAATGTTTATAAAGATGAACTTAATACTTACATATCAAATTATTTAGGAAAAAATTATTATACATACGAAAGCCCTGATAAACTTAATTGGAAAATCGATAATAAAAGTATTTCTACTATTGGTGGTTACAAATGCACTAAGGCAACTGTTGAAGCGGGAGGAAAGAAATTTGTAGCATGGTTTACTTATGATATTCCAATCAGCGATGGTCCTTATAAATTTAGAGGTCTCCCTGGTCTTATTTTAAAAGTTAATGAAATAAATGATTATATAAATTTTGAATTGATCTCAATCAATAAAAAAAGTTTGCCAATAGAACAGAAGAAAGGAATAATTGTTACAAAAGATCAATATTTATTAAAAAGAAAAGAATACGTAAATGATCCATACCAGGGAAAAGTTAATAATCTTGAATACCGAAAAATGATAGAGGAAAACAAAAAGAAATATAATAATTCTTTAGAATAATCATATTTAGAGACCGTTCAAAAGTAAAACGGTCTCTAAATTTAATTAAGCATTCTGAAACTCACTGATAAAATGCAGTTTCACATTCGGGAACTTCTCCTGCGTCATGTGGATCGTGAATGAAGAATCTGCAAGGAATACCAATTGGTTGTATTTGTCTCGGGCTAAAAATCTCTGCTTTAACCTCGCAAACTCCTTGAATTCCTCCGATTTTTCATCGGCTTCCACCCAACAGGCTTTGTGCATTGAAAGCGGCTCATACGTACATTTTGCTCCGTATTCATGTTCCAGTCGGTACTGGATCACTTCGTACTGAAGCGCGCCTACCGTTCCGATGATCTTACGGCCGTTCATTTCCAGGGTAAACAACTGGGCAACCCCTTCATCCATCAGCTGATCGATCCCTTTGGCCAACTGTTTAGCTTTCAATGGATCATTATTATTGATATACCTGAAATGTTCCGGAGAGAAGCTCGGAATTCCTTTGAAGCTCAGTTTTTCACCACCCGTTAAGGTATCACCGATCCTGAAGCTTCCGGTATCGTGAAGACCTACGATATCCCCCGGGAAACTTTCGTCTACCACTTCTTTTTTATCGGCAAAGAACGCATTCGGTGAAGAAAATTTCATCTTTTTGCCTTCTCTTACCAAAAGGTAATTTTCATTTCTCTTAAATGTTCCGGAAACAATCTTTACGAAGGCCAGTCGGTCTCTGTGTTTCGGATCCATGTTCGCGTGGATTTTGAATACAAATCCGGTGAAAGTCTCTTCTTCAGGCTTCACCAGACGGGTGTCACTTTCCTTCGGCTGCGGCATCGGAGCGATATCGATAAAGGCATCCAGCAGTTCGCGTACCCCGAAATTATTTAAGGCCGAACCGAAAAAAACCGGCTGAAGATCGCCTTTCATATAATCTTCCCGGTTGAATTCCGGATAAACCGACTGTACCAGGTCCAGTTCTTCCCTCAGGGTATTGGCGGCTTTTTCACCGATCACCTCATCGATCGAAGGATCATTAATGTCATCAAACTTAATCGCTTCACCTACTTTCTGCTTCTTTTCCTCCAAAAACAACTGGATGTTGTTTTCCCAGATGTTGTAAATTCCCTGGAAATCGCTTCCCATCCCAATCGGCAGGGATAATGGACAAACCGTCAGTCCAAGTTTCTGTTCCACCTCATCCAGCAGATCGAAAGCATCCTTACCTTCACGGTCCAGCTTATTGATGAAAACCAGCATCGGGATATTCCGCATCCGGCATACCTTTACCAGCTTTTCCGTCTGTTCCTCGACCCCTTTTGCCACATCGATTACTACGATTACGGAATCTACAGCCGTTAACGTACGGTAAGTGTCTTCCGCGAAATCCTTGTGACCCGGGGTATCCAGGATATTGATCTTATGATCCCTGTATTCAAAAGCCAGTACGGAAGTCGCTACCGAGATCCCTCTCTGTCTTTCGATTTCCATAAAGTCGGAGGTAGCTCCTTTTTTTATCTTGTTGGATTTTACCGCACCCGCTTCCTGGATCGCTCCCCCGAAAAGCAGCAGCTTCTCCGTAAGAGTCGTCTTCCCGGCATCAGGGTGGGAGATAATCCCGAAGGTTTTTCTCTTCTCTATTTCTTTGATTAAGTCTGACATATCGTATTTTGAAGTTGCAAAAATCGTGAATTTTGTCGAATCCTGAAAATCGATTCCCAACTTTCGTTTTTTATTAAAAACGGACAGCATAAATACTTTCACTAATTTCACCATAAATAACCGTGCACATCCGTGAAACCACTCGGGCTATCTGTAATTAAATTCACCTGCTCTCAAATATTTCAAGCGATCAGACCTTCTGGACTCTGAATTGTGATGCTGAGAGAAAAAATTCCAGCCTCCAGCTTCCCTATTCCAAACCATTAAACTGATTTCTGCTTAAGTCTGCAAACCGGATTTTCTTTTCAGCAGATACGCCAGCGCCAGTCCGATAAAAACCATTCCTGCGCTGAACGGGAAAATATACGTCATTCCGTAAACATCCGCCACCCCGCCGATAAGAGGACCGGCAACCCCCAGGGAAAGATCGATGAAAAGCCCGTATCCTGCCAGTGCAGAACCCTGGTTGGAAGCAGGGACACTTTTAATCGCCATAACCCCCAATGCCGGAAAGATCAATGAAAACCCAAGGCCCGTAACGCCTGCTCCGACAAGGGCTATTTCAGGATTTTTTCCGAAAGCAATGATCAGCAGTCCGATGGTTTCCACCAGAAGGCAGGCAATCGCTACGTTGATGCCGCCGTAATTTTTAATCACATTGCTGAACACCAGCCTGCCGATAACAAACAGTCCGCCGAAAACACTCAGGCACAAAGCGCCGTTGTTCCAGTGAAAATAATTGTAATACAACGTAATGAAAGTCGATATGCTGGCAAAACCGAGACCGCCCAACGCAAGACAGACACCGAAAGGAGCGACTTTTCTCAATACTTTCCAGAAAGATTGCCCTTCCCGGGCGTGAATATTTGTTTTATTCTCTTTTGTCCGGGCATAGAAAAATCCTGCAATTCCCAGGATAATGGAAAGGATCCCGATCCCGTACAGGCTGAAATCCTGCTCAATGATGATCCCCAGGGAAGCACCGGTCGCCAGCGCTCCGTAAGAAGCCACGCCGTTGTAGGAAATGATCTTTGCCGTATGTTCTTCACCGACCGCCATAATGGCCCAGTTGATGGGGCTTGCGCCGACCAGTCCTTCCGCACAGCCGGTAAGCAGCCGCGTGATGATCAGGAATATCAGGCTCAGGTAAGGCGAAGCTTTAAAATAATAAGCCGCGATCAGGAAAATTCCGGTAAGGGAAAAGCCCAGCATGCTGTACAGGACGGCCGGCTTCGGACCTTTTCCGTCAATCATCTTTCCGGAATAGGCCCTCAGAAAAAAGGTGGAAACATACTGCAGGCTGATCACAAGCCCTGCAACCACCAGGCTGAATCCCAGGCTTTTGTTAATAAAAATCGGAAGGACAGACAGGGACAGTCCTATAATGAAATATCCCAGAAAAGTAAAACAGACATACGTAAGCAAGGATAAATTAACATTCTCCGGCCGTTTCATTACTTTATCCATATTGAAAAATTAAAATACAAAGTTATTTGATACAGAACAGATCCCACGATAAGGGAGTATAAAATATATCAGGTTTTACAGGCAATTCCTTTGCCGGAATTCTCTTTTCCCATAATTTGATTTATCTTTGTTTGAATTTAAAAATCATCGATACATTATGGAAAATAAATATCCGAAGTATACCTTTACATGGATCGGAGGCCTGGTCATGTTGGCGGGATTATTTCTCGGCACCATGGCTACCTCTTTCTTTAATGTCTTCTGGATGTTTACCTTCAAAGAAAACCTTCAGTACAAAGATTGGTTTTTTATGCTGGCCAACGCGGCGGGGTTTGTTACCGCTATTGCTTTCTTTGATTTTTTTATCGTGCGCCGGACAACCGGTAAAAAACTTAATTTCAACTTTTCGCCCACCAATTTTTACACCTATGTTCTGATTTTTCCGATGATGACCGGGATGATGTTTATTGCGGAATTTATTACTTCGCAGATTCCCACAACAGGACCTTTTTTCGGGAAATACTACGAATTTTTCACCCAGCTGATGGAAAAGCTCACCGACGATCCGGTCGTGATGGTTATTACAGCTGTAATTTGTGCCCCGATTTTCGAAGAAATTATTTTCCGGGGGATCATTCAGAAAGGTTTGATGAATAAAGGCGTAGAACCCTGGAAAGCCATTGTGTCCGCTTCCGTTATTTTCGGGCTGGTACATGGAAATCCGTGGCAGTTTGTAGGAGCGGTGCTGCTGGGCTGCATTTTGGGCATGGTGTATTATAAAACAAAATCCCTCTTGCTGCCGATGCTGCTGCATGGCTTCAACAATTTATGTTCGACCCTGCTGATTAC
>JAKOOG010000404.1 GCA_022701545.1 Weeksellaceae bacterium
CGTAAATGTTTTTCCTTCACCTTTTACGGTAGAGGTTACAAAAATCACATTGCCCTTCTTACCCTTTGGAAGCATAAAATTAATATTGGTAATTAATATCCTGAATGCTTCCGCCAAAGGAGACAAATCATTAACCTGCACAATTTCTTGCTCCCCTCTTTGTAATGAAGGCAGTTCGCCTAAGACTGAAGCTCCTTTTGCTAACTTCTCAAGGTCATTTTTAGATTTAATCTTGTTATTAAATAATTCTGCCAGATAAATAATCCCGAATGGCACCAACAAACCTATAATCAGTGCTGCTAAATAGATGATCATCCGTTTTGGAGATACCGGAGTAGGATTTGTCAGCGCATCATCTACAATCCTGGCTTTCGGAGCGGCAATTGCTAAGGATATGGCTGCTTCTTCTCTTTTCTGTAATAACAATAAATAAAGTTGCTCCTTTATGTTCTGCTGTCTTTCAATACTTCTGAATAATTTCTCCTGAACAGGGATCTTTGAAATTCTACCTGAAAGGCGGTTCTGCTCACTTAAAATATTATTTCTCGAAATCTGAAGCGCCGATCTGCTTTTCTGTAAACTCTGAACAATTGAACTTCTTATGCTGTTGATCTGCGAAGTGATATCCTGAACAATCGGGTTTGCTGTCGTTGAGTTTTCCAGTAAACGGTTCCTTTCAATAACCAACTGATTATAACTTCCAATATTGGATGAAGTATCGGAATCTGAAAGTCCTACATTTAACGGTAAAACCTGATAATTTCCTTGTTTGCTGATTGAATTTAATAAACTGTTCACCAATTCAAGCTGCGATTCATTTTCGATCTGCTTTTCTCGTCCTGAGACAGCCGTCTGCAAAGAAAGTTCTGCCTCTGTCTGAATATCTGCAATATTGTTCTGTACTTTAAAGCTTTGTTTCTGAGACTCAACATCTCCCAACTCCTTACTGATCAAATTAATTCTTTCATCAATAAAGTTGGCCGTTTTCTGTGCTTCCGAATTTTTATCCAGATTGGCTTCCCTGTTGTAATTTACGGCTAAACGGTTTAAAATGTCTTCAGATTTTTCTGAAACAGGATCTGTAATACTTATTTTCAGTACTGTAGCTTCTTTCTGGACAAGATTAACATTTAATTTAGAAAGATAATATCTTGTCCTGTCCATGGCAGACATAAACTGGAGCCTGTAAATATCCTCAGTTTTTGATACCTTATATAATGGATTTTTCTGAAACATGACCACACCGAACGGCAATGATACTGCTCTGTTAAAAGGAGCTTTGATAGGATTCTTAAAAATTTCAGACTCGAGAACAACATTGCCATTTACAATTTTTGCTGTAATCTCTTTTTTAGGATAAATCGCTTTATTTTTTTCACTAATGACTCTTACAAAGAAAGGCGTACTGTCTTTATAAAGCTCAGTTTCTTTTAATTTTCCTTTAGAATAAACATTGGTTTCTAAAGACAATTCTCTAACAACCGAAAGCATGAGCTTTTTCGACTTTAAGATCTCTATTTCATTATCAACCGAATTGGTTCCCATCCCGCCAATTCCACCAAGTTCTGAGATAACAGACATCTCCGGCTGACCTGATGTTGATTTCTTTACCTCTTTAATTAATAAAGTAGATTCCGTGTCATAAATAGGTATACTATATCTCAAAAAAAACCATGCAATGATAATGGCAGTGATAATACCAATCACAAACCAATACCAACGGTAAAGATATGGCTTAATAATTTCTCTGATGTTAATATTTTCTTCCTGAAATTCGTCTTGATTATTGGTGTAATCCACTATTGATTTGGTGTAACTGGTTAAATATTAATTTTTTGTCAATGCTAAAACGCCAATGACCAATGATGCAATTACGGAAGCCACGGAAATGTACAATCCGGTATTCGGGTCAACCCTTGCCGATTTTTCCCTGTTGGCATTCGGCTGGACATAAATGACATCATTCTGTTTCAGATAATAATAAGGAGAATTGATAAACTGAGCACTGGTCAAATCTACTCTTTCTTTAGTAATCTGCCCATCAATATTTCTGACAATCAATACATTAGTCCTAATACCAAATGGAGTCGCATCCCCTGCCAGGCCCAATGCTCCCAATAAAGTAGTTCCTCCGTCAGGAATGACATACTGACCCGGTCTATTCACCTCACCCAATACCGAAATTTTAAAATTGGTCAGTTTTAAATCGACAACCGGATTTTTTACATAAGCAGAAATAAGATCAACCAACTTTGAACGCAGGGTCTCAATATTTTCACCTTTAGTACTTACCGTTCCTATTTGCGGAAAAGTAATATTTCCATCAGTATCCACAATATAGGTGGATCCTGAAATAGGGATCTGTGGAGTGGTACTATTTGAATTAGGAATTGAATATTGACTTACAGTAGCAGCTGATGAATAAGACTGATTGAAAGGTTTAACTACATCTAAATCTTTCGCCGTAACTGTAATAATCAACTGATCGCCCGGTTGGAAAGTACTTCTGCTATTTTTAATCGAGTTATCAAGAACAATATTCTCGATATCTTTCATATAGGTAATTTCCTGCCTAGACGCACAAGAACATACCGCTAACCCTAATGCACTAACTATAATATATTTCTTAAAATTCATTTTGGTAATTTTTTCACAAAAATAGGATTATTATTTTCTAAATAAAATTTGTTTTTGGTTCTATTAAAATCTATGATCATCAACCGGAATTTGGTTCCTCCGTTAGTCATTCTATCTACTCTACTGAATCCTTCTTTTTATCCAAAGCTTCAAACTGAGAATTATTACTGATAAATTCAGGCACGATAGCTTTTAAAAGAGTCACCACTTGTACTTTATCTCTTCGAACAGCTGATTTAATAATTTTATTGGACAAAAGGTCCATTTCTTCAAATACAATACACGGATCCTTAGAAATCATAATTTTCTCATGATGGGTAGGAATGGTCGTTGCATTGTTGCTCAGCAATTCTTCATATAATTTTTCACCGGGTCTCAGACCGATAAATTTGATTTTGATATCAACATCCGGTGTATATCCGGAAAGTCTGATCATTCTTCTTGCCAGATCTAAAATTTTTACGGGCTCCCCCATATCAAATACATAGATTTCTCCGCCTCCACCCATGGTCCCAGCCTGAAGGACCAACTCACAGGCTTCGGGAATTGTCATAAAGTACCGGATAATATCAGGATGGGTAATGGTTACCGGTCCTCCCTTTTCGATCTGTTTTTTAAAATGAGGAATAACGGATCCGTTAGACCCCAAAACATTACCGAAACGGGTCGTAATAAATTTGGTCACATTTCCTTCAGAATTCTGCAAGGACTGCACAAAAAGTTCTGCCGTTCTTTTTGAAGCCCCCATGACGTTGGTCGGGTTTACTGCCTTATCCGTTGAAATCATGACAAAACGGTTGACCTTATACTTTTTTGATAGAAGGGCCACGTTTTTAGTGCCTAAAACATTGACAAAAATAGCTTCATGCGGATTTTCTTCTATTAGAGGGACATGCTTGTAAGCGGCAGCATGGTAAACCATGGAAAACTGATACATTTCAAAAATTTTTTCCAACCGGTAGCTGTTTGAAATATCCGCCAGGACAAACTTAAACTTTTGCTCCGGGAATTTTTCCAGTAATTCCAGTTCCAGTTCGTATAGAGGAGATTCCGCCTGATCCAAGACTACAATCAAAGAAGGATTAAACTGGGCCACCTGCCTTACAATTTCACTTCCGATAGAACCTGCACCACCTGTTACCAATACATTTTTTTCAAAATGTCGTTTTCTTACTTCTTCATTTTCAATTTTTATCGGCCTGCGATTCAGAAGATCTTCAATTTGTAACTGACGGATTCCACCTACCAGATCAGAATCGCGCATCTTGCTCAAAGTAGGGGCTTTCAGCACTTTCAGCCCATTATCCAGTGCACAGGTCATCCATTCTTCAAGCTCGTGCTTCGACATAATCTCTTTAATGATCAGGACAGCATCAAATTGACTCATGAAAGGTTTGTTGTCACAAAATTTATCAATATTATAAATCTTGTGACCCAATAACAATGCTTTATGAGAATCTAACCTTCTGGTAAGGAAACCTTCTAAACGATAAGGGTAATTGGGATTATGCAAAATTGCTCTTGCTAAAGATACAGAGGCATCTCCGACCCCTACAACAGCAACCCTTACCTTGGACGCGGAACCTTTGAAATCGATCAGGACATTGAAAAACTGCTTG
>JAKOOG010000006.1 GCA_022701545.1 Weeksellaceae bacterium
AGTCTTCTTTCCTGTTCTTGTTCGCTGTTTTCGGATATCATACTGTTGTTTTTTAGTGTTGGTTAAACTAAACAAAAATAATTCCAAGATTTCAGGAAAATCAAGAATAAACTTCGGGATTTACACAAGCCGGCATCGGTTTTCCTTTTGAAAAAGCAATCAGGTTTTCCGCCGCTGTTTTTGCCATTCCGGTCCGCGCTTCTATGGTGGCCGAACCGATATGCGGTAAAATGCAGACATTGGACAGTTCAAGAATAGGATCATCTTTAAAGATCGGTTCAGGATTCGTCACATCCAGTCCGGCACCCCAGATCCTGTGTTCCGCCAATGCATCGTAAAGATCTTTCTGGTGATGAAAGCCACCTCTTGCGGTATTGATAAAGATGGCATTCTCCTTCATTTTCCCAAATACTGAAGCATTGAAAAGTTCTTTCTGATCCGGCTGGAAATTCGCATGAATACTCAGCACATCGGATTGTGAAATGAGTTCATCGAAAGAAACATATTTTGCACCCAACTCCCTTTCTGCTTCTTCATTACGGTTGCGGTTGTGATAAATAATTTCCATTCCGAAAGCCGCTTTGGATTTTTTCGCCATTTCAATCCCGATCCTTCCCAATCCGAAAATCCCCAGGGTCTTTCCGTACAGCTCCTGCCCAAGGGCATGAAGCGGATCGAAGTCGCCCCAGTTTCCCGATTTCACTTTTTCAAAATTGTAGCTGGCTCTTCTTGCTACCGACTGCATCAGCAAGAAAGCGACATCGGAAGTCGCTTTGCTTAAGACATCCGGTGTATTTCCTACCGGAATCTTCCTGGCAGCAGCCTCTTTAACGTCTACATGATCAAAGCCTACCGAATATAGGGCAATAGCCTTTACATCAGGACATTCATTGAAAAAATCCTTATCGTACCTGAATTCGCTTCCTACACTTAAAATCAAATCACTGCTTTTGCAGTAGTTCAGCCATTCTTCGTGGGATAAATTTTCATGTTCGGGAATAAAAATTTCCAGTCCCGCCTCTTCGAGCATATGGATTCCTTCTTCGGGGATTCTTTTGGTGATGAATACTTTCATACTTTATTCTTTATCGGATTTTTACTTTCTTTAAAAGTTTTGAACCAACAAAAAGCAAACCATAAAAATATTATGGTACAGCATGAATTTTACGCCTGAGATAGTCCCGTACATAAAAACTATTTTTAAAGACAGATATGCGTTGGCAATTTCCCGAAAGATTATTCTTCTACCGCCTTCACCATCAGATAACGGTCTTTCTTGATAAAGTAAACAGGAACTACGAAATTCTCCTTTACAAATCTGAAAGTCTGTTGTGCCCTGTCATCATACATTAAGGTCAGCTTCCCTTCATTAAGTCTAAAAGCCTCACTCCTTTGATCCGGAATGAGGCTCTAATAACTATATTAGATGTTTTTATTATATTACTGATTGGTATTCCCCAGCATCGGAACGAATTTATAAGCTCCGAACTCCTCTTTCTCGAATTCGGTCGGGGAAGCTTTGGTAAAGCGGTACAGCACCTGTTCGTCTGTCGGTCCCAAAGGAATCACCATTTTACCGCCTACCTTCAGCTGCTTCAACAATTCGGTTGGCAAGACAGAAGCACCGCAGGTAACGATAATTTTATCGAACGGTGCAAAGGTCGGGAGGCCTGCAAAACCGTCTCCAAAACTCTGGAATTTAGGGTACAGGTTCATTTCCCGGAGTTTTTTCTTTGAGAAATCAAAAAGGTCCTTTTGCCGTTCAACCGTGTAGACATGCGCTTTCATTGCCAGTAAAACGGCAGTCTGGTACCCGCATCCGGTCCCTATTTCCAGGACTTTTTCACCAGGCTTCACCTGCAGCAGCTCCGACTGTTCCGCCACCGTGGAAGGATGGGAGATGGTCTGATGCGCCAGAATCGGGAATGCCCGGTCTTCATAGGCGAAGTCTTCAAAAATACTTTCGATAAAAAGGTGTCTCGGAACTTCATTCATCGCTGCCAGCACATGCTCATCCGAGATTCCGATCCTGTTCCGCAGATAATCTACTAAAATCTTTCTTTTTCCTTTATGTACAAATGAATCCTGCATCATGGGCGCTATTAGGTTTACAAAGTAATTTCCACAAAAATATAAAAACATTCACTACTTGTCAAGCCCGAAAGCTGCAGGTGCATATTAAGTTGATGGATATGAACAGGATATAACCTGTTAATTTTGATACTCACGAATTTAGCATCAGAAAAATTGAATCCGGTTTCTGATCGGGCATTCACTCTATAAGCTACCCTGTCAAAAATTCTTTGAATTTTCGATATCCTGCAATTTCGGAAGGGAATTGCGGTTAAAAGCAGGATCCTTTTTCTAAAAACTTTGCGCCCTTGCGCTTTTCCGACAACACGAAGGTTGAAATACCCAAAGCTGCTAAAAACCTTTACATGATTACGTTTATTTTTCCGACCTAAAATCTATCATCCCGGCTGAAACCTTAATTTTATTATCTTTACGGAAATTTAATACAGCTATGTTAAAAGCAGGTTTGGTAGGTGCCGGACATCTGGGGAAAATCCATTTGCGGCTTCTTAATCAGTCGGAAAAATATGAATTTGTAGGATTTCACGATAAAGACGCGGAAAACGGAAGGAAACTGGAAGCGGAATTCGGATACCGGTATTTTGAAAATTTTGATGAACTGCTGGAGCAGATCGATATGCTGGACATTGTAACCCCGACGGTTTACCATTATGATTATGCGCTGAAAGCCATCGAAAAAGGCCTTCATTTTTTCATTGAGAAACCGGTAACCCAAACGCTGGAACAGGCTGAGGAAATCCTCAGAAAATGTGAGGAAAAAGGCATCAAGGCGCAGGTCGGACACGTTGAAAGATACAACCCCGCCTTTATTGCCACCAAAGAGTACATCAACAATCCGATGTTTATTGAAATCCACCGCCTGGCGGAGTTCAATCCGCGGGGAACGGATGTTTCGGTAGTGCTGGACCTGATGATCCATGACCTCGATATTTTACTGAGCATGGTAAAATCAAAGGTAAAGAACATTCATGCCAGCGGGGTATGCGTTGTGAGTAAAACCCCGGACATCGCCAATGCCAGAATTGAATTTGAAAATGGCTGTGTGGCGAATTTAACGACTTCCAGAATTTCCATGAAAGCCATGCGGAAAAGCCGTTTTTTCCAGAAAGATGCTTATATTTCCGTGGATTTCCTTGAGAAAAAAGCAGAAGTGATCCGGATGAAAGATGCTCCCGAAACCCCTACCCCATTCGATATGATCATTGAAAATGCGGAGGGCGAAAAGAATCAGATTTTATTTGAGTATCCGAATATTCAGCCGAACAATGCGATCCTTGACGAGTTGAATTCTTTCGCCGATTCGATTACGGAAGATAAACATGTGGAAGTTTCCATCGGAGACGGAACGGAAGCGTTGAAAGTGGCACTGGAGATCATGGAGCTGATTTCTTAAACCTGAAATGACAATATTTTATACCAATACGCCTCTTCAGATGAAGAGGCGTATTTTCTGGTCCTGAAATGATTATTATTCTCAGACAGAAAGACTTTTCTCACCAAATGTGATCAGATTATGGTCGGGATCGAGGATCGAAAATTCTGTCTGGTTCCAGTGCTTTTTCTGCAGGCTTCCAGCGGGATGAATTTTTACACCGATTTCAATATAGTGCTTATAGAGCTTCTCCAGGTTGGAACAGCGAATATATATCTGCCCGTAGTTGGCAGCAGGTATAAGATCTTGGTACTCGAAAAAATGAATTTCCACGGTTTCTTTTTTCATCATGAGATAATGCGGAAACTCATTCTGTAAGACTTCAAAGCCTAATAAAGCATAGAAATTTTCAGTTGTTTCCTTATGACGCATCGGCAATTTTGGTATTATTAATTCTATCATACTTTTTTTTCAAATATCAGTATAATTGTATTAACCGATACTTGATTAGGATCAAATAATGACATTTGCACGGACCCGGCTCAGTGTTTCAGGTCGTATTTTAAGATAGGAGGAAATCATAGAAAGCGGAAAGGCCTGTAACCACTGCGGTGTGGATTCAAGCAGGTAACTGTATTTCTGCATCGGGGTCATGTTCTTATCATAAATGTGCACTCTGGAGTTTATCCGCCGGAAAATTTTATTAAGCTGCAAAAAACGCTGGGAAAATGCAATAAGCTCATGAATACTTTCTAATGTCAGTTCAGCTACTACTGCATTTTCAAAGCAGACGATTGCTGATTTTGAAGGAGTCTGATCCAAAAGGCTTTCCGCATTGAAGAACCAATCATTTTCCGTGTATAAATCGGTAATCATTTTTTCTTCCGTTTCCCCGCAGATATAAAATTGGTAAAAAGACCCTTCCAGGATAAAAAACAAAGACCGCGAAATCTCACCAGGCTTAAGCAGGACTTCATTTTTAAAGATCTTTTTTTTTACCAATTTATGATCAAAAAGCTGTCTTTCAGCTTGTGAAAATTGCCCGAATGCTTCCAGTATTTCTTGCATGATATTTACATTACTTATGCCATATAAAGATACACAATTCTTGCAATCCGTATAAAATTCAGAAAACGTAAAAGCATATTCCTTGTACAATGTTTTTGTCCAGCACCTTCACGTCAGGAAATTAAACTTATCATAATATTTATCATTTTTAGGTAAAAATAATCGGGCCATGCAAAATTTTAAATATATTTGTCGTAATTACAAATTTCTTAAAACAACTTCCTACAATTTAAATAATTAAACCATTATGAAACGAGCCATCCTATTATCCGCTTTTTTATTGTCTCAATTTGGGACATCACAACTTTTAAAAACGCAGGGTCAGAAAATTGTTAATGATAAAGGTGAAAATATACAATTGAGAGGCCTTGGCGTCGGAGGATGGATGCTGCAGGAAGGTTACATGCTGAAAACGGCCGATTTTGCCGGTCCGCAATACAAAATCAAGGAGAAAATCGCAGAGCTGATCGGTGAAGACGGCATGAATGAATTTTACAAGGCGTACCTGAAAAACGGAATTACCAAACAGGATGTCGATTTCCTGAAAAAAGCAGGGTTCAATTCGATCAGGCTGCCGATGCATTACAACCTTTACACACTGCCGATTGAAAAAGAACCGGTGAAAGGACAGAATACCTGGCTGAAAGAAGGTTTTGACATGACGGATGATCTTCTGAAATGGTGTGCCGACAACAAAATGTACCTGATCCTGGATCTTCACGCCGCTCCCGGCGGACAGGGAAATGACGTGAATATCTCCGACAACGACAAGTCGAAGCCGTCGCTTTGGGAAAGTGAGGAAAACCAGAAAAAAACGATTGCCCTTTGGAAAAAGGTGGCGGAAAGATATAAGGATGAGCCGTGGATCGGCGGTTATGACCTCATCAATGAACCGAACATCAACTTCACCGGGAAAAACCCGAACGGAACCGATGAGATGTCCAATGCACCGCTCTGGAAACTGCAGAAGGAAATTACCGAAGCCATCCGTACAGTGGATAAAAAACACCTCATTATTATCGAAGGAAACGGATGGGGAAACAATTATAACGGTTTAACGCCGCTTTGGGACAACAATATGGTATTCAGTTTCCATAAATACTGGACCAATAACGACGATGCTGCTTTAAAATCAATCCTGGAACTGAGAGAAAAGCACCATATCCCGATCTGGCTGGGAGAAACGGGAGAAAATTCCAACGTATGGTTTACGGAGCTGATCCAGCTTTTAGATAAGCACAATATCGGCTATGCCTTCTGGCCGATGAAGAAAATCGACAACATCGCCGGTATTACCAATGTAAAAATTACTCCTGAATATGAGAAGCTGCTGAATTACTGGAAAAACGGCGGTGAAAAACCCTCTAAAGAATTCTCCGAAAAAGCATTGATGCAGATTGCCGATCATTATAAATTCAGCAATGTGGAAATCAAAAATGATGTGATCGATGCGATGTTCAGACAGACCACCGACGGCTCCACCAAACCTTTCAAAAACCTTCAGGCTCCGGGAAAAATCTCTGCTGCGGATTATGACCTGGGCAGAATGGGTGCCGCCTACCTGGATAAGGATTTCATTAACCTTTGGGTAAGCGATCCGGCGAAAAGATCCGAATGGAATTACGGCAACCAGTTAAGAAACGACGGGGTTGATATTTATAAGGGTAAAAACAATGAATACTATGTCGGAAAAACAGAGAGCGGTGAATGGCTACAGTATACCGTTAATGCCAAATCCGGTAAAGGGTATACTTTCGATATCAGCTATGCGAGCAAGGTCCCTGCAAAGATCAAAATCACGGATGCTTCCGGAAAGCAATTGGGCATTGTTAGCCTGCAGCCGACGGGTGGAAATGAAACCTGGAAAATGGCTTCAGTGAAAGGCATCAACCTTAAAAAAGGGGAAAACAAAATCCGTATTTACTTTGAAAATGACGGAGTAAACCTGAAAAGTTTCGAAATGAAATAAGAAAAATCATAAACTGATAATCCCTTTTAAATTTTTAAGAGGGATTTATTTTTTAGAATGTATTAGATCTATTCATCTGTGGAAAGTAATATCAGATTCACTTGGTGCGATTAGGTGGGTGAGTCTCTACGGGGATTTTTATGTTATTCATTTGTCATTTCACAGCAACCCAGACTGCATTTTCAAACAAGATCACCGGTGAAAATATGTACCATCTATGGGAAAAATCGATACAACCGCCGGTTTAAAGTTAAAAGCCTTATCTTTAAGCTTAAATAGATTTAAACAAAAAAATATGCAAAAGACCATCTTTTTATTCCTTTTCATCTCAGTATTCAGCTTTGCCCAGCAACAGGGCCCGGATTCAAAGATCAATTCAATCATTGAGGGTAAGAAAGCGACCGTCGGGATTTCAGTCCTGGGTTTTGAAAATGGTTTTACGTATAATAAAAACGGGAATAAAAAGCTTCCGATGCAGAGCGTCTTTAAGTTTCATATTGCGGCGGCAGTGCTGCATCTTGTGGATCAGGGAAAACTTTCCCTCGATCAGAAGGTTTCTTTGAATGCTTCAGATCTACATCCGGATACCTGGTCGCCGCTGCGCGATAAATATCCGAACGGAGGCGTTGAAGTTCCCCTGAGCGAAGTCATCGAGTATACCGTAGCAAAAAGCGACAACAACGGTTGCGACATTCTCCTGAAGCTGATTGGCGGGACAAAAACCGTTCAGAAGTTTATGGATTCCAAAGGGGTAAAAGGTTTTCAGATTGCATATACTGAAGAAGAAATGCACAGGGACTGGAATGCCCAATACAAAAATTACAGTACCGCGGCTTCTGCCACCGGGGTCCTGAAAAAGTTTTACGACGGAAAACTGCTTTCCAAGAAATCAACCGATTACCTGACGAACGTAATGCTTTCCACATCCACGGGAACGAACAAACTGATCGCGCAGCTTCCGAAAGGCACTCCTGTAGCAAGGAAAACGGGAGCTTCCGGGAAGAATAATGCCGGCCTGACGGGTGCTGAAAATGAAATTGCCATTGTAACTTTACCCGATGGCAAGCATTATGCAATAGCTGTATTCGTCAGTAACTCAACGGAAACGAACGAGGTAAACTGTAAAATGATCTCGGATATTTCAAAGTCGGTCTGGGATTATTTTAATAAGTAAAAATTTAAGCTTAATTTTAAAACCGTTAAAAATGAAAAAAGTATTAGCAACCATAGGATTATTCAGCTCGGTAATATTCTTTGCCCAGAAAAGCGAAAACTATCTTCAGGTAGGATATGCCAGCGTCTGCTGCGGAACACCTTCGGATAAGCCGGTCATGGATTACCTGGCTCAGTTTAAAAATAAAAATAAGGGAAAAAGCCTTGAAGTGTACAAGCAGAGCGGACGGGGACGCGAGGGCGAATACAACCTGTATATCGGAACAGACGGCCTTTCCAAAGCACAGAAACTGGTCTTTATCAAAGGACTGAAAGCGGCTGTCAACAGCCAGAATACGGCAAGGAAATCAGAAAGCACCGGCCTGGTGAATTTCGACGAAACCGAAACCGTAAGGAAAGCCGATCTTATGAATGCGAAAAATTTAACATTGATATCCACCCAGAAAACAACTAAAACTAAATAAGGAAAAATGATCAAAAACATTGTAGTTATCGGAGCGGGAACCATGGGAAACGGTATTGCACACACGTTTGCCCAAAGCGGGTTTCAGGTACATCTTGTCGATGTTTCCCAGGAAGCTTTGGACAAAGGACTGAAAACCATTACCACCAATCTTGACAGAATAATTGCAAAGGGAAACCTTACGGAAGAACAGAAATCGGAAACTTTAGGTAATATTACTACGTTTACGGCACTTCAGGACGCAGTGGGAAATGCAGACCTTGTCGTAGAAGCCGCTACCGAAAACCAGGAACTGAAGCTGAAGATTTTCGGACAGATGGACGAGTTTGCTCCTGAAAACTGTATCCTGGCAACCAATACCTCTTCGATTTCCATTACAAAAATCGCGGCGGCTACCAAAAGGGCGGACAAGGTAATCGGAATGCATTTTATGAATCCGGTACCGATCATGAAGCTGGTGGAAATCATTAAAGGCTACTCTACTTCCAAGGAAACGTTTGATGCGATCTATGAGATGAGCAAAACCCTTGGGAAAGTACCTGTGGAAGTGAATGATTACCCCGGTTTTGTAGCGAACAGGATATTAATGCCGATGATCAACGAGTCCATCGAAACGCTTTACAACGGCGTTGCCGGCGTTGAGGAAATCGATACGGTAATGAAGCTGGGAATGGCCCATCCGATGGGACCGCTTCAGCTGGCAGATTTCATCGGACTTGACGTTTGTCTGGCTATCTTAAACGTAATGTACGACGGTTTCAAAAATCCTAAATACGCACCGAACCCATTGCTGGTTAATATGGTGATGGCCGGAAAACTGGGTGTAAAATCCGGAGAAGGGTTCTATGATTATTCCGAAAGCAAAAAAGCCGAGAAAGTCGCTAAAATGTTTTCAAAATAAAGATCAGTGATGAGTTATGGATTATAAGTTTTAAATTTGGACATCAAAACCTAATTCCATACTCAAACCATCATTTACCTTGATACGATTCAAAGAAAAAAATATTCAGATATTATTGGTCATCATTACTTTAGTGATGACCTTTTTGCGTTTTCTACTCAATGAAAAAGGACGGGTAAACCCGGATTCGATACGGTATATGCGGTTTGCGCATGTTTTCCCGACAATCGATAATACCACAACGCCGTTAGGCTATCCTTTGGCCATTAAATTCTTTACTTTTTTTGGTTTTGATGAATTCTGGGGAAGCAAAGCGGTCGGAATTTCGGCTTTTTTCTTCATTATCCTGTTTACCTGGAAGAAAAAATTCTTTTTCAGGGAATCTGTCATTCTTTGTTCACTGTTCAGCTTTCTCTCCATTTTTTCCTACACGATGAGTGAAACCCTGATCCTGCCTTTTGTTATGCTTTTCCTATATGCTTCAGCAATGACCATTGAAGGAAAGCTGGAAAAAGGCAAAGCGGTCTTTTATCTTTCGTTAAGCTTAATTGCACTGTATAACATCCGGTACAGTTCGCTCTTCATCATCGGTGGCACGGGGCTTTTCGGATTGGTCTTTTTCAGAAAGAAATATGCTCGCGCATTTATGATTTCAGGCATTATTGCCGGAGCGTTTGTTGTCCTGTATAAATTTCTGTTCATTGATTATTTTAATGGAAATTACGTCAATGATGCTTTGGAAATCGGCCTGCATCCTACTTCAAAACTGCTTGTTGAGCTTTTTCAGGGATTATGTACGTCCTTCAATCCGTTTATCCATATTTCGGATCCCGGCGGCGGAAAGATCAATTATGCCATTTACGGGACCGGGCTTTTGAATATCATTGTGATGATATACCTATTTGTAAAACATAAACTTTCGGAAACCGAAACCTTCTGTATTTTTGTAGGGATTACCGGGATGGTCTGTTCTTATTTCGTTCAGTATTTTTATTCCGTAAACCCAATCGATTACCGGCTGCTGGCTCCGTTTACCCTTCCGGTATGGCTGGTGTATTTCAGACGTCTGTTTCAGATCTTCAGTGTTAAAACCTATGCGCTCGGATTTTTAAGCTTAATGTCGGGAATGGTATTCACGTGGCTTTCGAAAGGCAATTATCTGGAAAACAGAAGAGAAATGAAGCAGTTCCTGCAATCTGAAAAGCTGGATCGGGTGCCATTGCAGTTTTATCTGGAAAAGGCCGAAGACCTTGATAAAGTACAAGTAGCAGAACTGATCAGTACGGTAAATGCAAATACTTCACTGACTTTTAAGCCTGAAGATACCCTTCGGAGAACCACCCTGACGAGATATAAAGTTTTGCAAAAAATGAAGATTGACAAGAACAAATACCAATAATTTTATTATCTTTGATTTAAAGTTAAAACATTAAAAAAATGAAATTACCAAAGTTTTTATTAGCAGATAATTCGGAATTTCCAGAGGATTTGTTCGTTGTTCATACAGAATATCCAAGATTCATTCTTAACGTTGAAGAAGAAGAAGTTGAGTGGCTGGATGATCTGGAAGGTGATGATGAAGAAACCATGGCAGACGAGGCTACAAAAGTAGTGGAAGCTGCGTTCAAATGGTGTGATGAAGAGTTGGCTAAGTACGACGACGAAGAGGAAGAATAATAACTACCCGAGCATAAAAAAAGGAACTCTGATGAGTTCCTTTTTTGTTTTATTCCGCTTTATTGAATTTCAGAAGTAAAAGATTATCCTGGTACAGTTCCAGTACGTTTCCGGTAACGACGTACTTGTTGGCTTTCCCCACCATATCCATAAAGTTTTTCTCAACACTCATGTTTTCGCAGGCCATCTTTGTGGAACCCAGCTGTCCGGCAGAGAAATTTCCGGTAGAAGGCTCTACCCTTGCTGTCCCGAAATAATTGTTGCATCCCGCATTCCCGTTTATTTTTTCGCCGTCGATATTCAGCGTCGGAATTTTTCCTTTCACATTATCGGCCAGTGCCCACTTTGTACCGGAAAGTGCAGGCTGTGCCTTTCCTAATTTTGCAGAAGAACCTGCTGTTGCACCGCAGGAAACCAAAACCGCTGCCATCCCTATACTTAAAAAAAGATTTTTCATTTTTTTATTTTTGATTTAAATCAAATTTACGAATTTATATGATGTAAACGGGCTTTCCGGGGATTTTATTGTGAAACCCTGTTAGCCGTTAGAAGTTCTAACAGGGTTTAAATTATCCTCTTAATTCTGCATTAAATTCTTTCTGGAAAGATTTTACCAGAGAATCCATCACCGAGGCAATTTCTTTTTCTTCCAGCGTTTTTTCTTCATTTAAAAGCTCAAAGCTCATCGCGTAAGATTTTTTGCCTTCAGGAAGATTCTTGCCTTCGTACACATCAAATAAGTTGATGTTTTTGATGTAAGGCGATTTATTCTTCTTAGCCGTCTGATAGAGCTCCTGGTAATTTACCGTTTTATCAAGCAACAATGCCAGATCCCTTCTGATCCTGTTGAACTTCGGAATGTCCTTAAATTTCAATTCATTCCTCGAACGCAGTTCCTGGGCAAATTCAAGCTCGATTTCCGCATAGAAACATTCCTGGTCGATATCAAAATCCTTTAGCATCTGAGAGGCCACTTTCCCGATTCTTACCAATGCTTTTCCGTCTGCTTCATAAGCCAGCGCATCGGAGAATCTTTCGTCGGACAGGGCAACTTCTGTATAATCAACGGCCAGTTTTTCCAGCAATACTTTTACATACGCCTTCAGGTTGTAGAAGTTTGTTGCGGATTTCGGCTGCAGCCAGTTTTCGGCTACTTCCCTTCCCGATACAAGGAGGGCCAGTTGCTTTCTTTCCTCATACTTTTCTCTTTTATGATAGATTTTCCCGAATTCGAAGAACTTGATGTCCTGGTTTTTCCGGTTGATGTTATAGATCGCATTCTGTAAAAGCCCTTCCAGTAAAGATTTTCTCATAAAGGCAAGGTCATTGCTCAGCGGATTCAAGAGTTTTACGGCATCCGTCTCATCTTTTACGGAAGTTAATGAATTGTTCATCACCTCATTAAAACCTAAGCCCTGCAGTGTTCTGGCCCAATTGTTTTCCAGTTCGTCCTGATCCTGCGCGCTTAATTTCACCGGGGTGAAAGCTATTTTTTGCGGAGCATCGATTTTATTGTAGCCGTAGATTCTTAAAATCTCTTCAATAACGTCGATTTCACGGGTTACATCCGCCCGGTAAGCCGGAACCGAAATCTCATACCCGTTCTGAATTTCATTCAACACCTGTATTTCAAGTGCTTTCAGAATTTCCTTTACTTTTTCCCTGTGGATTTTGGTTCCCAGGATCTGTTCGATCTTCGAAAACCTGATGATGACATACTGGTCTTCTATTTTCTTCGGATATTCTTCCAGCAACTCCCCAACCAGTTTTCCTTCAGCCAGTTCCTGGATCAGCTTAATCGCATGGGTAATGGCTGTTCTTGTAATATTCGGGTCTACGCCTCTTTCAAATCTGAACGAGGCATCGGTATTCAATCCATGGAATTTCGCGCCCTTCCGCACCGCTACCGGATTGAAGTAAGCACTTTCCAGGAAGATTGTTGTGGTCTCTGAAGAAACTCCGGAATCAGCACCGCCAAAAACTCCGGCAATGCACATCGGATTGTCCTTCCCGTCTTTGATGATGATCTCCGAACCGTTCAAAGTTCTTTCCACGCCATCCAGCGTCGTGAATTTTGTTCCTTCCTGTACGGTTCCCACTTTTACTTTCTTATCGGCAATTTTAGCTGCATCGAAAGCGTGAAGCGGCTGTCCGTAGCCGTGAAGGATATAATTGGTAATATCGACCACATTATTTATCGGGCTCAGCCCAATTGCCCTAAGCCTGTCTTTCAGCCACGACGGAGAATCTGCCACCTTTATATTTTCGATTACCGCGCCAATATATCTCGGGCATAGCTCCAAATCCTGGACTTCCAAAATGAAATCGTGAGAGCCTTCGTTGTTGAGGACCACAGAAGATACTTTTTCAAAATCAGCTTTCTGCTTGTTCGTGGAAAGATATGCGTGCAGATCCCTCGCAACGCCATAGTGAGACATGGCATCGGTCCTGTTCGGCGTTAATCCGATTTCCAGCACTTCATCGGTGGTCAGTTCAAAATAATCAGCGAAATTCTTTCCAACTTCGTACTTTTCCTCATCCAGCACCATGATGCCCCCGTGATCGTCGCTAAGGCCCAATTCGTCTTCCGCACAGATCATTCCCTGGGAAACCTCCCCTCTGATCTTAGCTTCCTTGATTTCAAAAAAGTTCCCGGTTTTATCATAGATTTTTGTTCCGACAACCGCTACCGGAACCGTCTGGCCGGCTTCCACATTCGGAGCCCCGCAGACGATGTTGAGCACTTTCCCGTTTCCTACGTCTACCGTGGTCTTTTTCAGCTTGTCTGCATTCGGATGCTTTTCGCAGGTAAGAACCTTACCGACAACAATTCCTTCCAGGCTGCCTTTGATGCTTTCAAATTTTTCTATCCCTTCAACTTCCAGGCCTATATCCGTAAGGAACTCACCGATTCTCTCCGTTTTCAATTCCGTTTTGATGTAGTCTTTAAGCCAGTTGTTTGATATTTTCATTGAATATATTTTGAATTTTTGTACAATTTTTACTGTACGGTTTTAAGCTTACAAATGTCGTGTTTTTTTGATAAATACAGAAATTTATAACAGATTTTAAGAGTTAAATTTACCTCTGTATCTTTTCGTTTTTACACGGATTCAACGGTGTGTGCAGCTCTCCATTTTTAAAGTCTTCCAAAATCAAAAGCATTAAAAAAGAGGCTTTGAAATCAAAACCTCTTTTTGTATTTTATGCAAAGCTGCTGTTATAATCCGATCACCGGCATCGACAGCATTAGGATGCTTTCATTGTCTTCAAGACCGTCAAGAGGTTCAATAATTCCCGGTCTGTTGGGCTGGGACATTTTCATAGTAATATCGTCTGATCCAAGGATCGTCAGCATTTCCGTTAAAAATTTGGAGCTGAATCCGATATTGATGTCTTCGCCGTTGTAATCGCAAGGAATCTGCATGTCTGCCTTGTTTGCGTATTCCGTATCTTCTGCGTGAAGGTGAAGGATGTTGGCAGACAATTTAAAACGTACCTGATTGGTCGATTTGTTTGACATGATCGATGCTCTTTTGATTGCACCCAACAGAAGGTTTCTGTTGATTGTCAGCACATTCGGGTTTTCTTTCGGGATTACCGCGGTATAGTTCGGGTATTTTCCGTCGATCAGCCGGCAGATCCAGACATGCTTACCGAAGGTAAACTTAGCCATGTTCTCGTTGAATTCGATGGTTACGTCTTCATTTGAACTGGCCAGGATATTTTTAAAAATGTTCAGCGGTTTTTTCGGCATGATGAATTCCATCGGTTCCGCGTTCATCAAATCCGTTCTTTTGTATACCACCAGCCTGTGGGAATCCGTAGATACGAAATTGGTTTCGTTTTCCCCGAACTGGAACAGCACCCCCGTCATTACAGGACGCAGGGAATCATTGCTTGTTGCGAAAAGGGTATTCGTAAGGGCTTCGGATAAAACACCTGCAGACATGGTAATACTCTGTGCAGCATCGAATTCCGGCAATTCCGGATAATCATCCGCATTGTCCAGCGCTACCGCGAAGTTGTCTTTTTCATCTAAAATCTCAAGCTGACTTCCCGTTCCTTCCGCATTGTCTTTTACGACCAGCGTAAGCGGCTGTTCTCCGTAAGTCTTGATAAAATCCTGAAAAATCTTTGCCGGTACGGCAAATCTTCCCGCATCATCAGATTTCGCCTCAAGAGAAGTTACCAGCGTAGTTTCGCCATCTGATGCGGTAATGGTAACCTGAGTTCCGTCTAATTCAAAAAGATAATTTTCTAAAATCGGTCTCGACTGAGAGCTTGATATTACACCACTTACAGTTTGCAAAGCCTTCTGCAGTTCTCCACTTGAAATAATAAATTTCATAGATTTAAAAATAAGTTTTTACAAATATAATAAATAGAAAAGAGATGGAAAAGAATAATTCCGAGAGTTACTAACAACCATCAAAAGAATTTTACAACCATTTCTGTTTTTCTGCCGGTATCCCCGGATATCCTGCCGCACTAAGATAAGCATTTTCATCGGTGAATTCATTATATTTGCAAATAATCTTTCATCATGCGAAAACCACTCCTCCATATCAGTTTCCTGAATGCTTTCCGTGGGATTTTCATCATGATGAAAACCGAAAGGAATTTTCAGCTGGAATCCTTCGCTTTTCTGGTTAATCTGTTTTTAATTTTTTATCTGCATCTTTCAAAGGCTGATGCCCTATTGATATTAATTGTTTCATCAGGCGTACTGGCCGCGGAAATTTTCAATACGGCAATTGAAAAGATCTGTGATATCATTCAGCCGGAATTTGATGAACGAATTCGTTTCATCAAAGACATTTCTGCGGGCGCGGTTTTGTTAATGGCCGCCGTTTCCGTTATAACCGGAGTTTTGGTTTATTGGAAATATATTTGATTTTACAGAACTCTTCGAAGAAAAGACTTGGGATCAGAGATACTGTTCTATAACAGGTATCGCCATCTCTGCCATGGTCCCATATCCTTTTTCATTGGGATGAATACCGTCCCGGGAAAGCAGGACCTCTTTATCATCTATAAATCCGGAATAAAAATCCAGATAGTATAAAGCATTTTCATCAGCGATCTCTTTCAGGATCTTATTGTATTTCAATAGTTCTGCGGTGCTTCTCAATTTTCCCGATGCTACGGTTATGCCGTCTATTTTTTCGGCAATGGGAAGAATGCTGATGAGGTAAATGTCATCCGCATATTCTTTTGCTTTCTGAATTGCCGTTAGAATATTGGCTTTAAAACGTTCCGGAATGACCGCCTGCACTCCCTCTTTTATGGCTAAATCATTCGCTCCGTAACTGATGAACACGATATTTCCTTCCGGAGAATTCCGGGCTTCCATCTCATGGGAAATTCTTTTCACCAGCCCTTCCGTCGTTTCACCTCCGATTCCCAGATTGTAAAGAATCAATTCGTTACTTCCCTCATTGTATTTCTGCAAAGCATAGCGCTTTACAATATCCACCCAGCCGCCAAACACACCGTCGTACTCTCCATAGGTAATGCTGTCGCCAAAAAATAATCCGTACTTCATTGTATTGCTTTATTTAATCAGTCCAAAATTAGCGTAATCTTTTGATGGGACTGTATTATTTCCACTACAATTTCAAATAAGGTCTGCCCTTTTCGTGCTGTCAGTTCATCCAGTTTCTGCCGGATCAGTGCGACGTTGAAGGGTTTTCCCTGCCTGATTTTATTTTCATAGAATTCTTTGGTGAGATCGAATCCCAGATCTTCTCTGGACTTCCGGGCATCTTTCCAGGTGATTTCACCCTGAAATCCGTACAGGATGTCATCAAAGCCGTCCAACGTTCCGACTTTCCAATCCTCGTCTTTCATAAACAACCGGGAAATTTCCTCGTAGAAACCCTCCAGATCAGAAAAATGACGGCCGTTGATGACCGTCATTTTTGGTGTACTATTCTCTTTTTCCATTTTACTTTTTAAAGCGACAAAAACTTTTCATCGGTAATGAATCATCCGGGCTATATCATTGTAAAGTTATAGAAAATAAATCACTTATTTAAGCATAGGTACATATTGCAGATTGCCGATATAGAGGGTGTCATTATTTTTAATTTTAAAGCTTGTTATATTTTTTTCAAAAAGTATTTTAGAATATTGTGCTTTCTGGTTACCGTAATGTTTCTCTATACTATTAGGATTGGCTTTAAAAACAAATCCGGTCACACTGTCAATCTTCATATCCGTATTGACCGTTAATTTCTGATTCATTTCATTCATAATCTGAAGATCAACCTCTGCATTCGGTTCTGGCCGGAGTACAGGAACCGTATCCTTGGCCGGTATTGCGG
>JAKOOG010000012.1 GCA_022701545.1 Weeksellaceae bacterium
ATTTTGGAAAGGTTATTGCTTACTACAAATTATGGAGAGCCAGAATTACAAAAATCACAGGAAATTTTATCCGCCGCATCATTTTATCTACCTTCCATTGGTAATGGTGCTGGAAGTTTTCGGGATCTATAAAATCTTCAATGATGCACCTCATCAACTGATCTGGATTTTATTTTCCTTTGTAGTTTTCCTGATCCTGTATTTGGCTGTTATGGTGAGACAGCATTATGCGCTCGGACTTCAGAACAGGATCGTGAGACTGGAATTTAAGCAAAGGTATTTTGAGCTTTTCCAGCTGAGGTCTGATGAAGTGGAAAGCAAATTGAAATTTGATCAGATTGCCGCTTTAAGGTTTGCCCACGATGATGAATTTAAAGAACTGCTGTATCAGGCACTTCATGAAAACATTAAAGGCGATGAAATTAAAAAGTCTATCAAAAAATGGCGGGCCGACCATCACCGGATTTAAATAATAAACATCAAAAATAAATTATTATGAAAAAATTGAGCTTATACAGCATGACGGTATTCTGTCTGCTGATGTTAACAAGCTGCGAAGCAGTAGAAACAATCTTTAAAGCAGGAATGTGGTGGGGCATCATTGTCGTTGTTGCCGTAATAGCCATCATCTTATGGCTGTTCTCAAGGGGTAAAAACTCTTAACCAAGTCTTTCTTATGGAAAATTCAGACCTAGACCTTATTTCACATCTGAAGCCTTCAAAGATTGTAAAAATTATGAAAGATCCGGTGGCTTCTGCAAAGGCGGTACATCTTATTTATACCTCCGATGCAGAAACAGCCGGAATTACCCGGAAAAAAACCGGTAAAAAATATTCCTATTACAGAGACGGCGAGAAAATAAAGGATAAAGAAGAAATCACCCGCATCAACAAACTGGTTATTCCTCCGGCCTGGGAAAACGTGTGGATCTGTGCTTTGGACAATGGTCATCTGCAAGCGACGGGATTTGACCTGAAAAAAAGGAAGCAGTACCGCTATCACCCCCTTTGGAGTGCCCTGAGAAATCATACCAAGTTTTACAGGATGCTGCAATTCGGTTATGCGCTGCCCGATATCAGGCTGCAGGTGGAAAAAGACCTGGCTTTAAGGAATTTCGAGAAAAGAAAAATACTGGCCCTGATCGTAAGCTTAATGCAGAAAACCAATATCCGTATCGGAAACAATGCCTACGAAAAACTGTATGGCTCTTTCGGGCTGACAACTCTAAAAGGTAAACACGTTAAGGTACAGGGACAAAAAATTACCTTTCACTTTAAAGGTAAAAAAGGCGTGATGCATGACATCGACCTCAAAAGCCGGAGACTCTCCAAGATGATTCAGAAATGCAAGGATATTCCGGGAAGGGAACTTTTCCAGTATATCGATGATGAAGGAAACCGCCATACCGTAGATTCGGGTATGGTAAATGAATACATCAAAGAAATCAGTGGTGAGGATTTTACGGCAAAAGATTTCAGAACCTGGTCCGGAACCGTCAGCGCATTGATTGCCTTTAAGGAAATCGGCTATGCAGAAACCCATACGGAATACAAGAAAAAAGTAAAAGAAGCCCTGGAAATGGTTGCTTCCCATCTGGGAAATACCAGCACGGTCTGCCGGAAATATTACGTGCATCCTTTGGTTATTAACCTGTATGAGAACAACACCATTAAAAAATATCTCGACGAACTTGAAAAGATCGAAGAAAATGATGGTAAAGCCGGTTTAACCCACGAAGAAAAACTGGTGCTGAAGATCCTGGAAAATGAGAAGGTTTAAAAGGTGAATGGTGAATAGTCAATCCGCTTCGTGCGTGAATTTTTAATCGAGATTTAATACTTATGAGACAAAAGTTAATTAAAATTTACAAAAATTTCCTATTCACCATTTACTATTGACCATTTACTTCTAAAACTGTCTAAGAATTGAAATTTTTCGGTTAAGGTCTCACAACAGTTACTAAAGCGAATTTTAACATTCACATTACCCATTGCCGTTATTTGCTGAGTGAAATCGAAGATTCGACAAAGTAAAATGTCCTCGCAGACGAAAAATGGGCTTAGTCTTTAAAACACAACCTCGCAGGCAGTGTTGAAATTTGTATTTCTGAATTCACTGGCAAAACAAATCTACTTAATTACCCATTAAAATTACTTCATAATTTTCGGCACCCCTCTACAGGAATGGAATTGCGGTTAAAGTTTTGAAGGTTGTCTTTTTATACCATTTCAGTTTGATAACTGATTTTTATCTATTCGATAAATTGACAAGCGTAGCGTATTGACTATTCACCACTGACCATCTACCATCTACCATTCGCTGTGCTCTTTGCCGGAGACCTCAAATAAATGTTGTAAATTTGTATTCTCAGAAAATAAAAAATATACAACGAATATGGCAAAAGCAATTTCGCAAGTACCCTTTGCGGTAAACGAGCCGGTAAATTCTTATGCACCGGGAACCCCGGAAGTAAAAAGCCTGATCGCCCGATACAAAAAAATGTGGGCGGAGAAAGTAGAAATCCCAATGATCATCAATGGTGAAGAAGTAAAAACGGGAGACAAAGTTCAGCTGCAGTCGCCTCAGGATCATGCCCATGATTTTGGGTTCTATCACAGAGGAACGATGCAGCACGTAGATGACGCCATCAACGCGGCATTGGCTGCCAAAAAAGAATGGAATGAGCTGGGCTGGGAACACCGGGCAGCTATTTTCTTAAAAGCGGCTGATTTATTAGCAGGACCTTACCGGGATGTGATCAACGCAGCAACCATGATCGGACAGTCGAAAAATGTTCACCAGGCCGAAATCGATGCCGCATGCGAATTTATCGACTTCCTGAGATTCAACGTAGAATTTATGACGGAAATGTATTCTGAGCAGCCGGTTTCCGATGCAGGAATCTGGAACCGTGTAGAATACAGACCATTGGAAGGATTCTGTTTTGCAGTAACTCCATTCAACTTTACCGCAATTTCTGGGAACTTGCCAACGTGTATGGCCATGCTTGGAAACGTCGTGGTTTGGAAACCTTCCGATAAACAGATCTATTCCGCAAAAGTAATCATGGACGTTCTTACGGAAGCCGGTCTTCCGAAAGGAGTCATTAACATGATCTTTACCGATGGGAAAGAAACCGCTGAAAAAGTATTGGCACACCGTGATTTTGCAGGACTTCACTTTACCGGTTCTACGAAAGTATTCCAGGGAATGTGGAAAATGATCGGTGATAATATTCATAATTACAGAACGTATCCTAGAATTGTCGGGGAAACCGGAGGGAAAGACTTCGTGATCGCCCATCCTTCTGCCAATGTGGAAGCAGTAGCCACCGCTTTGGTAAGAGGAGCTTTCGAATATCAGGGACAGAAATGTTCCGCAGCTTCCAGAGCCTACATTCCGCAGTCTCTTTGGGCTGAGGTGAAGAAAGTAATGGAAACACAGATTTCTTCTATTAAAATCGGTTCTCCGGAAGATCCGTCCAACTTTGTGAATGCGGTCATCGATAAAAACTCTTTCGAAAAGTGCAAAGGCTATATCGACCGGGCGACTGCTTCAGAAGAAGCGAATGTGGCTATTGGTGGAAAAACCGATGATTCCAAAGGATGGTTTGTACACCCTACCGTGATCGAAACCACCAATCCACAGTACGAAAGCATGGTGGAAGAAATCTTCGGACCGATCTTATCCGTGTATGTATATGAAGACGCAAAATGGGCGGAAACCCTTGAGCTGGTAGATTCTTCTTCTCCATATTCATTAACGGGTTCTGTGTTTGCACAGGATCGTTATGCCATCAACGAAGCCTTTAAAGCTTTGGAAAATGCATCCGGAAACTTCTACATCAATGACAAACCGACAGGTGCCGTGGTTGGTCAGCAACCCTTCGGAGGCGGTAGAGCTTCTGGAACGAATGACAAGGCCGGTTCTAAAATGAATCTGTTGAGATGGACTTCCGTAAGGTCAATTAAAGAGACTTTTGTCTCTCCTAAAGATTATAAGTATCCATATCTTGGATAATTGATTATTAATAAATGATATCTATAAGCCCCGGAATTTATGTTCGGGGTTTTTCATTGCTGATCGGACCATGGATTTGGTTTTGCTGATTAATTATAGATTGATTAATTTAAGTACGATCGAATTAAATGCTGCTGCTTTTAATTTCATAAGATCAGGATTCTTTTAAACAGCTTCCGTTATTTTATTGATAATTAATAACAAACCGAAATTTTCGGAACAGTTATTGAACTGTTGGAATCACACCAAAATAAAATATTATGAAAAAATTATTGTTAATAGCAGCGGTTGGAATGTTCGCCATCAGCTGCGGTACAAAAGAATCTTCGATGTCGACGAGCAATTCGGATTCAGCAGCGGTAGATAATACCGCGACCATGGCACCTGCTACTACAGACACCATGACGACAGCGCCGACAACCGGTACTTCGGACAGCATGAAAATGAAAATGGATACTGCCGCTACAGCGAGATAGTATTCAGTTACCCCCCCCAAACAATGAATCCTCAGACGAAAGTCCGGGGATTTTTGTTTAATGTGGATTCAAAAATATTCATTTTATTTTCAGTCAGGGGAGCGAAAATTATTATTCAGGATTTAAATAGAATTTCTCAGCAGGCTCATCAACAATATCATTTACTAATCAAAAACTCAGCTATATCACCGACAGGAAAACCAGCATTCCTCTTCAAGCCCAATAATCTTATTGATAATTCAGGTTCATCGTATTCCACAACACCTTACAGCCGGTAAATTTTCAGAAATTTAATAAAAACACTTTATACTTTATATTTTATACTTTATACTTTATACTTTAAATCACTATATTTGATCCACTACTAAACATTAAAGAATTTGTTATGAAAAAATTAGGAATAGG
>JAKOOG010000022.1 GCA_022701545.1 Weeksellaceae bacterium
TAAGCAGGGAAACCAGCACAGACTGAAAATAAAAATCATGGATAATAAAAGTTTTCATGGGTATCGTTTTTTATTAATTTTTCTGATGAAGCCCGAAATAAAAAATCAGGAACAAATGGATGATTAAGTTTTTCATAATTATAAAATTTTCAATAATATTTGAAAGTTTAAACTAAATAAAAAAGGCATCTGCCTTTGTTTACACTTGTCTAAGATTTTAACTTTGACAAAGTTACTCATGCCTGCTATTTCAACAGGTTGGTAATCTTCCCTACCAGCCAGTGGTCGTCGCTTTTGATCGCCAGGTCCATAATGTTGTTGATTTTCCCTGTTACGGTACTGAAATCGTTCATCAGCCTGATGAATTCTTTGGCGCCTTCCGTATCCTTGTCTTCAATATCTTTCAGTTCTTCCAGGAAAGAGATCACCGGTTCTATTTCTCTCTTCCGGCGTTCCTTGGTAATCTGCTTGAAGAGGAACCAGACGTCTTTTTCAGCTACAAAATATTCTTTACGATCGCCTTTTACAAATTCTTTTTTCACAATTCCCCAATCCATCAGCGCACGGATGTTCATGTTGGCATTCCCCCTGGAAATTTCCAGCTGCTGCATCACCTCATCGGTAGAAAGCGGCTTTTCACTCGCAATCAGCAGAGCGTGAACCTGCGCCATCGTCCGGTTGATCCCCCAATTGGTGGCGAACGTTCCCCAGGTCTGGATGTATTTTTCTTTAGCTTCCGATAAGGTCATTGTCGTATTGTTTCAATTTCTTATGACAAATTTAATAATAATTTTTGAATTTTCAATAATTTTTGAAAATTAATTTTATGATTGCATTACTCTGATTTAATTACATCACTCACAGCTCTTTATAAATTTGCATTGATTATTGAATCCAGTAAGGGTATGTTCAGATCTCCCGAATAGATGACCTCACCCTTTTTATCAATCAGCACGATCTGAGGAAAGGCGGATATGCCGTAATTTTTGTTTACCTCCTCATCACCGGATACGACCTCGTAATTTATCTGATGCCTTATTGTAAACTGATCAATCGATGACCGGCTGTCTGTTGTATTGACCGCAAGCAATTTAAACTTTGACGGGTCGTATCTATTGTTTAATTTATTTAATTCCGGAACCGCGTTGATACAGTAGCTGCAGTTTTTGATCCAGAATTCCAGTAAAACAATCATCCCTTTAAATTCATGCAAGCTTACTTTTCCGCTCGTCTTACTTTTATCCAGGGTAAAATCCGGGGCGCTCTGTCCAACACCGATCATCTTCACGGAATTCCTTTCTTCCGGTGTGTATTCTTTTAAATAAGTTGAATAATACCAGCTGTCTTCTGCCGGAGGTGCCGGATTAAGCACAATATCTGAAAATTCAGTCCGGTTTATATCCCGGCTTCCTTTTTTAAGCTGTATAAAGCTCACAGGCAGAAAACTTTTCCGGTCGACAATTAATTTGTTATAGAATGTAATTTTTTCAGTGGTTGCCGTAAAATCAGTCCCGAGATAATTGGGAAACCGGTCCTGCATTTTAAAGTTGAGAAGATAAAAGTGTTTTTTGCCAATCAGTGTATCCTTAACGTGTTTTTCAATATTCTTATCCTTGATTACCGTGGGCAGGATATTTCTTAAAGTGATGATGGAATTGTACAAAGCGGACAATCCTTCAAAATCTGCAGCTTTCATTTTGTTTTTTATATGAATCGTCCTGTCAGCTGCAGAGGTTTCAAAAAATCCGGAATTATTGAAAACGGAAAATCCTTTCTGATCTTTATACTGATACCTGAAGCCCGCGAGATCATATTCTTTATTGAAATCAATATACATGCTGCCTTCCGACTTGCTGTGATAGTCTTCTGCAGGGTAGGTAAATTCTTGTGTGTAATGATAGGTAATCGTTTTTACCGATTGTAATTTTTGGGAAAGCTCTCTGAAGACCTTCAGTTCGTTTTCACGAGTTCCTGCACTAAGCTGTAAGCTGAAACCTGCAGAAATCAGGATGATCAGTCTGAATACATAACTCATGTTTTTCATAATCGGTTTTTAATAATTTCAAAAATACAAAATTTATCGTGTACCACCGAGAAAATAGGTATCCTTCCCGAATGCCCAGTAATAACCCTTGTTAGATAAAAAAGCAGGCATCCCTGAGAATGCCCGCTCCACATAACTTAATATATTTACTTACTGAATATTTCTGTAATCCCTGATCATCTTTAAAAACCCGGTTCTGTAGCCATCCTGGTCTTTCCCGGTATTCTGTCTGGCCAGACTTTCGATTTCTGAAAGGCTTTTTCTTTTGATTAATTTAGAATCTCTTAAAACCAGTCCGAACCAGGCAACGGAAGAAGCAAACTTGAAATCGGAACTTACTTTCGGGGTATCTGCATTCTTGATTGCCTGAACAATTTCTGCACTCTTCGATCCCTGTGGGGTCTTATATCTGAATTTTACGGTTCCCAATTCATTACCAACTCCTTTTGTCGCAGAAGCTTTGGCATATTTAAGCTTATTTTGTTTCGGCAAGAACTCCGAATTGCTGCCGGCAGGAATAATTTCATACAAAGCCGTCACGGTATGGCCGCTGCCCAATTCTCCCGCATCCACTTTATCATTGGCAAAGTCTTCATTTCTCAATTTCCGGTTTTCATAGCCGATCAGGCGGTAAGATTTTACATATTTAGGATTGAACTCAATCTGGATTTTAACATCTTTCGCGATGGTGTAAAGGTTACCGGCGAATTCCCTTCCCAGGAATTTATTGGCTTCCTGCAGATTGTCGATATAGGCATAATTTCCGTTTCCTTTATCGGCCAGCGTTTCCATTTTATTGTCTTTGTAATTTCCCATGCCATAGCCCAGGCAGGTAAGGAAGACGCCGGATTTCCTTTTTTCTTCAATCAGGCTTTCCAGATCGCCAGTAGAAGAAGCGCCTACATTGAAATCCCCGTCGGTTGCTAAGATAACCCTGTTGTTGCCACCTTTGATAAAGCTTTCCTGAGCCAGTTTGTAGGCCAGCTCGATTCCTGCTCCTCCGGCCGTACTTCCTCCGGCACTCAGCTGATCCAGGGCATCGGTTATTTTCCTTTTTTCGGCGACTGAAGTCGGTGGCAGGACAACGCCGGCACTTCCGGCATATACCACAATTGCCACTTTATCTGTGGGCCTCAGCTGATCCAGCAGTATTTTTAGGGAAGACCGCAGCAGTGGCAGCTTGTTCTCTTCCTCCATCGAACCCGAAGTATCGATCAGGAATACCATATTGGAAGGAGGCAGGTTATTCATCGGGATATTCTTTCCTTTCAAACCGATTTTCAGCAGTTGGTGGTTGGGATTCCACGGAGCCGACCCAAGTTCCGTATTGATGGAAAAAGGCTGCTTGTTTTTAGGCTGAGGGTAATTGTATCTGAAATAATTAACCATTTCCTCGATCCGCACCGCATCTTTCTCTACTGCCCCATCTTCAATCATTCTTCTGACGTTAGAATAAGAAGCATTATCCACATCAATGGAAAAGGTGGACAGCGGCTGGTTTTTTGTCAATTCGAAAGGGTTTTCAATCAGGCGGTCGTATTCTTCATTGTTGTATTCTCTGTTTTTCGCGGAAGTTTTTTTTACGGTGTTATTATAGTGAGCAGGACGATTATAAGAGGGGCTCCGATAAGAAGTAACCACAGATTCCACTTCCATCGCCACTGCCATTTTCGGTTTCGGGCAGCCGTTGTACTCCGGTAGCCCTGGAACGGTCGGGCAGGCATCATCTTTGTCGAGGATCCCGTCGCCATCGGTATCCGGCCACGGGCAGCCGTTGTTTTCTCCAGGTCCGGCTACAGTCGGGCAGGCGTCATCTTTGTCGATGATCCCGTCGCCATCCGTATCCGGCCATGGGCAACCGTTGTTTTCGATCGGTCCGGCGATTTCAGGACACGGATCGTTTTCGTTTCTGATGCCGTCCTGGTCTTTATCTTTTTTAAGGCTTAATTTTTGGGACTCTTTATTCTGGTCCGTAACGGTTTTGGTCCTGCAGGCCTGTAATATCATCAGAGCCAATATGGTAACTGCTGTTTTTTTCATGTTTATTATTTTAATAGAATCTGATCTGAATTTTTCTCCTTTTATACAATAGATGTAAAAATTCGGAAAGGTTGCAGGGGATCTGCTTTTTTACGGATAAATTATTCTGTCTTACGATTTATCGCGGCTTTATTTCTTACTCTAAATCGTTTAAGTGCTTTAAAAATAAAAGAAGATTCCCTCTTAAGAAAAAAGAAACTTCCGGAGAAATTCCTTTTTTCAGAGGTATGGTGAATGGTCATTGGTTTTGGATTCTGCAAGAAACTATTTTTGGGGCAGCTTTTCCTGAAGCAGCTTTTTCAGCCTCCGCTTTTCTTTTTTTGAGATGTCTTTAGTTTCCACCAGAATTACTCCGCCGGCCGCGTTTCCGAAAAGGGCGGTGGCTTTTTCCCCTTTAAACACCTGTATGGACACAATTTTTTTAGGATCAATTTTTTTAAATACTTCCGAATCAGTTTTCTTTCCGTCAATAATAAACAACGTACTGTTGTTTGATTGTACAGAACCCTGGCAGCTGATTGAGATATTTACTTTGCCTGAACCCGGCGATCCTGAAATGGAGTTGATGTTTATCCCCGAAATCTTTCCCTGGATTGAGTTGACGGCTTCCTTGTTTCCGATCCTGTTTGCCAAACCGGGCTGATTTCCCATTACCGGCTTGTCTTTCTTAAAGTAGGCTTTGTTATATGCCAGGATTTCCGGCTCCTGCAAAGGTTCATTGCGGTTGAAGGAAGAGGTGGGATACGCTGCTTCAGCAGTATCGGCAACGGCATTCATTTCAGCTATTTTCTTTTTTGAAGGCGTTGTTGCCAGAATTTCCTGAACCATGGCAGTCTTCTCCTTTCTGATGCCCATGGCAATAACTTCTTCGATATTCTGACGCTCTGCCTTATCCATTATCAGTTTATCATCTGGTGCAACAACGGCTGTTTCCTGCAGGAAGGGTTGCGGAACCGATGTTTCAGATAAAAGGCCGGCTGAGTGGCGGACGGATCTTTCCGGAAGTTTGTGATAGGCTATGTCTGCTTTCGGCGGCAACATTTCACTTTGAATTTTCGCCTTGACGAGGCTGTCGGTTTTCCTTACAGGTTCAGGCATTGCTGCCGGCTGCTCCTTTGGGGAAGCGATATGCTGCGCCATGTTCTGCTGCGGAAATGCATTATTTCCTTTTTTATTCATGAAATAAAACATCCCGGAGCCGATCAAAAGGCTGGCCGCGATCCCGTAAGGAATCCAGAGACCCCTGGTTTTTCTTTTTTCAGCTTCCTTTTTATCGAGCTTCTCCTCCACTTTTGCCCAGACTTTATCAAACCCCGGGAAAGTCGCAGGCTCCTCCAGAGTTTTGGAAGCCTCGTTGAATGTGTTATCGATATTGTTGTTTTCCATTGTGTTTTGCATTTAAATATTTTGGTTTACCAGCAATTCCTGAAGTCTTTTCCTGGCAAAATTAAGCTGTGATTTGGAAGTGCCTTCGCTGATGGAAAGCATACTTGCAATTTCTTTATGAGGATACCCTTCGATGGCGAAAAGATTAAAGATGGCCCTGCATCCTTCGGGAAGAAAGTTCAGAAGGCTTAGAATATCTTTCTCAGATGATCCGCTCTCCAGGGAAGAATCAATTGTGAAAACATGGTCTTCTTCCAACGAAATGTGAAGTTCTCTGGCGGCGCGCAATTTCTGAAGGCATTCGTTGACAGCAATTTTTCTGGCCCAGGCTTCAAAAATATCCGGATTCTGCAGCTGGCTGATCCGGGTGAAAATTTTGTAGAAACTGTCGGCCAGCGCTTCCTCAATATCCTCATCATTCTTCAGATAGCGCCTGCATACCGAATACAGCTTCCCCGCCATCTTTTCGTAGACTTTGCGCTGGGCATTGCGGTCGTTCCGCTGACATTCCAATAATAGCTCTCGTTCCATAATCAGGCTTTATATCTCCATAGATGCAGAAAGTTTCAAAAAGGTTGGAAACCGGTTAAAATATTTTTTAAAAATAACTGAATTCAGCAACGCAAACAAATCGCGGTTGTATTTTAATGGGAAGAAAATCAGGGTAATAAAACGCTCAACAAATCATTATCCGGATTTGCACTATTTTAATATAAAGCATCCTTTACACCGGTAATCACAGCTTCTCTCATTCCTGCCTTGCTTATCTTCTCATAAAAATGGTTCATTAATTTAACTTTTCCTGCTGTAACAAATCTCAGGAAAGAACGACTATTCATATAAATAATTTTTTATAGTAATGAAAAAAGCCAAATTTGTATCATTACTTTTTGTTTTGTCTGCAGGAAGTATGATGTTTGCTCAGGATGACTTAATCAATAAGTTAAAAAACAACCAATCCCAACATGCTAATTTCCAGTTTACCACGCTGAAGGAGGTAGGTGCGACTTCCGTGAAGAACCAGGGTTCATCGGGAACCTGCTGGAGCTATTCGGGGAATTCTTTCCTGGAATCTGAAATGCAGAGGATGGGTAAAAAGCCTGTTGACCTGGCAGAAATCTTTACGGCAAGAAATTCTTACCACGATAAAGCAAAATTATTCGTTCTGAATAACGGAGCGATCAGCTGGGGTGATGGCGGAGAATTGCATGATGTCATCAACATGTACAAAAAATACGGGGCCGTTCCTCAGGATGTATATACCGGATTGAAACAGGGACAGACCCTGAACAATTTCTCTGAAATGCAGGGCAAGCTGAAGCCTGTGCTGGACAGTCTGGTTCAGGCCGGATCGAAAGGGAAACTGACCGATAACTGGATGTCTTCCGTAGATGCGATCCTGGATGAGTATCTGGGAAAAGTTCCGGCGAATTTTACCTATAACGGTAAATCATATACCCCACAGACTTTTGCCAAAGAAGTAGTGGGTATCAATCCCGATGATTATGTAGAACTTTCTTCCTACAAAGATTATCCGTACTACCAGAAATTTGTTGTCCCGATTCCGGATAACTGGAGCCACGATTCCGACTGGAACGTGCCGATGAAAGATTTAACCACTGTTATCGATAATGCCGTAAGCAAAGGATATTCCGTAGGATGGGCCACCGATGTTTCGGAGCCGTATTTCTCCTATAAAAACGGGGTGGCCTATGTTCCGGACATGGATCTGGATCAGATCACCAAAGACAATAAAGGAACGTTGTTTACCGAACCGAAAAAAGATAAAACCATCACCGAAGAGATGCGCCAGAACGCATTGAATAATCTCTCCACGACGGATGACCACGGCATGCACATCGTGGGCCTGGCAAAAGACCAGTCCGGAAAAGAATATTATATGGTGAAGAATTCGTGGGGCGTAACCAACGATTTTGAAGGTTACCTGTATGTGACCCGACCTTATGTGGAATACAAATCAACCGCAATCCTGGTTCATAAGGATGCCCTGCCGAAAAGCATCAGAAAAGAACTGAAGCCGACCCGGAACATCGGGCTGTAAATAGAATCATTATTGTCATACAATGGCAATTTGAGATATTTAATCTTGTTAAAAGCCGTTTTCAATTTTGAAGACGGCTTTTTGTCTATTTGTCGAGCTTTTGCTAATAGCTTAATGTAAAAACGAGTATAACCACTTGTACTCAATTGTGGTGTAAAACTTTCACTGATTTATTTAAAATCTTCAAAAAATATTATACATTCGCTTGATCAAAAGATCATCTGAGAAACGGTAAAGAACACCCTGTAATTCAGATCAATTTATTTTACACCTGTGATAATCAGACTGCAAAAAGCGGTTGTTGCCAGTAATGATAAAATCAATGATATAGTACAACCCTATAAAATACAAATAAGGCATGAAAAATTATAAAAATATTCATTTGGGAAAACTCATCAGAGCCCGGGTGAAGGAAAAGGGATTGGATATGCAGAAAATCTGCGGCTCCATGAAGATTACCGAGGAAGAAGTCTCTGCCATCTACGAGGTTAAAAGTCTTGATTCCGAACAGATTCTACGCTGGAGCAAACTGCTGAACTATGATTTTTTCAGAATTTACAGCCAGCACTTAATCCTCTATTCACCTCCGGTGCCCGAAAAAGCTGATGAAAGCCCGAAAGAAGAAAAATCGTCGCTGCCCCAGTTCCGCAAAAATATTTACACCACGGAGATCATCGATTTTATCCTTGAACTTATAAAAAAAGGCAAAAAAACAAAAAGAGAAGTGATCGAAGAGTATGGCATTCCAAAAACGACTTTATACAAATGGCTAAGCAATCATAAATAAAGCAACAGATTTAATATGCTTAAGGATAGCAAAAACGGCTTCAGGAAAAATCCTGAAGCCGTTTCTTAGTGAATAGTCAATCCGCTGCGCTTATCCATTTGTTTTCGCTACACAATTCACCATTGACTTGCGTCAGCAAAATTCACTATTGATCTTTTTTAGTACAGAACAGCCAAGCTTTCAGCTTTGAAGTCCTGAAGTTCTTCCAGGCTTCCTTCTTTAATCTTTTTCACCCATTCCGGATCCTGCAATAGTGCTCTCCCTACTGCTACCAGGTCAAAATCTCCCCTTTCCAGCCTTCGGGTCAGTTCGGATAAATCAGTTGTCCCGGTTCCCTGTCCGGCAAAAGCGGCCATAAAATCCCCTTCCAATCCCACAGATCCTACTGTAATGGTCGGTTGCCCGGTGATTTTCTTGGCCCAACCTGCAAAATTGAGATCGGAACCTTCAAATTCAGGTTCCCAGAAACGGCGTTGTGAGCAGTGGAAAATATCAACCCCTGCTTCTTTTAAAGGCAGCAGCCACTCTTCCATTTCTTCCGGCGTCCGGGCCAGCTTAGCCGAATAATCCTGCTGCTTCCATTGGGAAAGCCGGAGGATGATAGTAAAATCCTCTCCCACGGCAGCCCTGATGGCTTTTACGATTTCAACGGCAAATCTGCTTCTCTCTTTTATTGTTTTTCCACCGTATTCATCGGTTCTGGTATTGGTGACCTCCCAGAAAAACTGGTCGATCAGGTACCCATGCGCGCCGTGGATTTCCAGCACATCAAACCCTAAGTCTTTCGCTGATTTTGCGGAAGCGGCAAACTGAGCAATGGTATCCTGAATATCTTCCGGGGTCATGGCAGAAGCTTTTTCCATCGGAACTTCAGGATAATCGTCCGAACTTCGGGTATCGCCAACGTGCCAGATCTGAGGACCCATTTTCCCGCCGTTTTCATGAACGGCATCGATCACATTTTTCCAGCCGTTCAAGGCTTCAGTTCCGTAAAAATCCGGGATATTCTGCATGTTTTTGGATGCCGGTCTGTTGATGACCGTTCCTTCAGAAATAATCAATCCCACTTCCGCTTCGGCTCTCCGGGCGTAATAATCCGCAATCTGCTGTGTGGGAACCCCATTATCCGATTGGGCCCTCGTCATCGGCGCCATTACGATTCTATTTTTTAGTTCTAGATTCTTATATTGAAAAGGCTTAAACAGTGCTTCTGTGCTCATTTTTTAATATGGTATTTTATAATTGTTACACAAAGTAACTAATAATAGTTCGCATTAGTATCTTTTGAATTGAAAAAAGTAGTAACTTCGCGGTAACTGATATTGGTAACATGAAGGTAACTCAGAGGTGTTGAGGTTGAGGAGAAGGCTTTCCTTCGTCAGGCTTAGGATAAACTTAGCTTAACATGACAGTGCCGTCAACAGACAAATTAAAAAGACTCAGTGTTCTCTTATCAGTAAAAAAGTTTATGCTGAGCCTGCCGAAACAGCTTTGCGGAACTTAAAAACAATGAGTAGTAAAAAGGCTCGTAGGCTTCGTGTTCATAAAAGCATCGGCCAAAAATTATAAATAAATCGTTATGAAAAAGAACGAATTAATGCAGTACAGCTGTCCTTTGGGAAAAGCAATGTCCGCTTTGGGAAGCAAATGGAAACCGATTATTGTATTGGTGATCAAAGACCGGAAACTCCGTTTCGGGGAACTGGCCGTACGTATCAACGTAATCTCCAGAAAAGTACTCACCGACCAGCTGCGGGAAATGCAGACCGACGGCCTGGTCATCAGGGAAGAGTTTAAAGAACTTCCGCCGAGGGTCGAATATTCACTCACCGAAAAAGGCCTGGCCCTGCTGCCAATTCTGTACCTGCTGGAAGAATGGGAAATGAAATACCATGTGTATGATCCTGAAAAAGTGAATGATTGTAAGATGATTCTGGAAGGAAAGAAAATACAGAAAACTGTTGTCTGATAGGCTTTATTTCCTGTGCTTTCTATTCTTTGATCTTCTATACTGTTTTTTCAGAACATTTAATGCTGTTCCTAAATAAACAGGCTTAAATCCTCTTGTTGGCTGTATCATTTCTTTTGGAATATCCCACTTTAATGCTTGGTCGGTATTCACTTCAAAATCACTATTAGGATTGTATTTTATTTTAGATTTTTTAAACTTATTTGATTTAAAAGAGGCGATAATTTCTTTCAACAATTGATAATTTTCTTTCTCATAAAATTGTAATTCATTTTCATCTTTTTCCAGATAGTAATCCGGAACGGCTCTCCAGAAAATCATTAAAGCTGTTCCCTTATCACACTTATCAGAGTTTATGATCCAAAACAAAATTTCTACGCCATCATCCCAGTTATAAATATCAGCGAGATAATGAAGTTCTGTAGAATTAAGTGTTTTAAATTTTTCAAAATCAGGTTTTTCATCTTTAAAAGAGAATTCAAAGAAATTGTCTTTAATAAAGTTTTCACGGTTTGGTTTTACAATCATTGTGTTGCTTATTAAGTTGGAAACCAAATTACAAATTTTTACTCTAATACAATAAAAAACAAAAAACCGCTCCCAAAAAGAAGCGGTTTCAAATTTATCTAAAATCCCAATTAAAATATCGCAGGATATTTCTGAGGATTGGTTTCAGTGAACATGGCGTAAATTTTCTCGACCATATCGTCTGCAGACGGCTTGCTGAAATAATCCCCGTCGCTGGCATACGCCGGGCGGTGATCGTTTGCGGCAATCGTCAGTGGATCGGAATCTAAGTATCTGAATGCTTTTT
>JAKOOG010000124.1 GCA_022701545.1 Weeksellaceae bacterium
ATCACTCAAGACGCTTGAAATATTTAACTGAAAATACTTCCGGCATCCGGTTTCCCTCTTCCACCCTTTCAATCCGGTTTCTAATTTCGGGTTGATGTGATATTAAATAATGGTCTTTCTGCTGCTCAGCATATTATCCGGATCCTGACTGTAGGTTTCTTTAATTTCTTTCAGCTTCTCATAGCTTTCCTGGAAATAAACCGATGTCGGAATGCTGTCGTCTTTGAAACTGATGAAAGCGCCATACGTTGCAGGGATTTCATAATTCCTGCAAACCTCTAACCAGTCGATTGCACGATTGACGTAAGGCTGTACTTTGGGATTTTCAACGCCGTCGT
The DNA here is from genome assembly GCA_022701545.1 of Weeksellaceae bacterium. Lineage (GTDB taxonomy): Bacteria > Bacteroidota > Bacteroidia > Flavobacteriales > Weeksellaceae > Chryseobacterium. The sequence goes on from JAKOOG010000124.1 coordinate 339, forward strand.
TGTCCCACCAAGCTTGATATTGGATGGTGTAAAAGCATTTTTTATAGGCAAAAGAACTCCCCTGCGGAAACTGGTTGGCCGCAAAATCGTAATCCCGGTAGTAGGCACCGCTAATTGCTCCCAAAGTAAAATAGGTAATCATGCCCTGATTCTCCCCCTCGGTTATCAAAAGGTCCGACTCAAGGCTTTCGATCAATTTAATTCTTCTCTGCAGGGCAAGTTCCTTATCATCTGTAACCGTGGCAAACCTTGACGTGATTTTATGCGGGGCAGGCTTGTCGATTTCAGGGGGAATCGCCTGGTAGTGTGGAGGAAGGGCATCGGTATCGTACAAAGCTTCCAGAAGCGGATGCTCATTCTGCGCGGTATCCCATTTCACAATCCGGTCCCAGGCTGAAAAGGTGCTCCACTCCCGCTTGTTGGGATCAGGCACGGCGGTAAGTTTACCGGAATTGTTGGACACATTATTGGACAAAACGGCCTCGATGCTGTCTTCAAAATTCACATTATACTGCCCGAACTCATTCTTTGGAAACCATTGGCCTTCAATGATGTTTTTCAGGTTGGCTTCAAATTCCTGCTGGGTGTGGAAATCCTTTTTACTCCCCATGTAATAACCGTAGAAATAGCAGTCATGCAACGATTTTTCTACAGGTGCTGTATCCCCTGCATCTTTATATTTGGCCACTACTTTAAGGTTGGTACCCAGCAGATCAGGGTTTTCATGATAGCCTATCAGTTCTTCCCAACGTTGAAGAATATCGACGGCGGGCGGAATGTCCTGGCCAAATTTCTGCTCCCAGGCCACGGTAAATTTAGTCGTAAAATCAGGCAAAGTAAATGTTTTATATATGAGCTCGGTAATAATGCCGTAGCTCATTCCGCCGCCGCCGCGCAATGCCCACAAAATTTGGCGGTCCTCCTCATTGAGATCCTGTACCGGCTGACCTTTATACTCGGGAATAAGTTTATTATCGATGATGGTCCGGTATGAGCCGTCGCCCAGCACAATAGTTACTCCGGCAAGGCTTTCGCATCCCATCCCCTTCTGGCGGGTCCAGGGGCCCCATCCTCCACCAAAGGTAAATCCAGCAATGCGCACCGAATAGCAAGTGCCATGAGGAACTCCTACATTCTTTGCATTCATCTGTTTGATCAGGTCGATAAACATGATGCCGGGCTGGATGGTGGCATAATTAAGATCTGCCTCAATTTCGACCGCTGTCATTTTTGAAAGGTCAATGACCAGGGCATCCGTTGCCGAACATTCCCCTTCATGGTCATGACCGCCGGACCGGATTCTCAAGGTTCCGGTGTAGTTGTACTGCCTGATGCATTTCATCACATCCGACACCTGCTCCGTATTGGTACAGAATACCATTGCCGTCGGCCGGAACTGATAGTAGGTATTAAATATTTGCCTTTTTTCGTTGTACTCTTCATTGGTCAGAGGCGAATCGAACAATATTTCAGGCATGTTGTCCTGCGGAAGAAACTCTTTTAAGATTTCAATGATCTCGGGGAGCGTTGTTGTCATGGAATGATCGTTTTATGGTTATTAGTTTAAATTAGTCCGGTCAAATGTAAGCCAATCCATACACAGATCATTAAGTATTTTCACGGATTTTTTACGTTAAAATCCTCTCCTGACGGATACCGGATAAAATTCGGCGTTGGGGTAAGTATATTGATAAATAGAACCCAAAAAAAGCCTGCGATTTAAAATTGCAGGCTTTAGGCTTTGGCAGAGAGTACTGGATTTTCCGGCCTTAACACTCCGGACTCCTAAGTCGTTTTTACTTGTTGATGGCCATGGCTTTTCAATTTTGCTTAACACTGAAAATTTAAGGCTATTATTCATATTAAATACTGAAATACAGCATTTTATATTCATTATTTTTTTTATACTTTTACAATAGTCTTTAATTAGGCTTTTCCATTTATGCTCTTTCCTGAAGTGATCAGGCTCTTGGGAAAGGGCTTTTTTATTTCTTCTGTTTATTTCAGTTCTTTTGTCTTGATACAAAAGAACCCAAAGATCAAGACTTAAAACTTTTGACGCTACAAATTGGTCCGACGTTGAAAAGTTTTAAACTTGCGCGGATGGCACATGGGTTTTTCAGTTCAATCGCGTAGCCGCGCTTCGGACAGAAAACTTTTTTGGTGGCCGTTGCCTTCCAATTTGTTTAACGCTAAAAGTTTAAGGTCACTGGTGTTTTATCAATGGAAACCAATGTTCTAAACACAAGTATTTTTTCACAGGTCTGTAAAGGTTTTTAATGATTAATGACTGCGCTCTTTCCCGCGGCTGCAAACTTTCGGG
>JAKOOG010000201.1 GCA_022701545.1 Weeksellaceae bacterium
TTCCAGCCGGTTTCCCTAAGATGTCGGAAGAAGATGATTTTGCTGCCGGAATGGTATAGTCCAGGTTTAGGGTCAATGCGCTTCCAAGCGGAGCATTTGATACCAAAGTCTGATCCGTCGCCGATAAAACGACCGCGCTTTTTGTTCCGCCCATCGTTCCTGAGGCTGTAGCTGCTTTGATGGTCAAAACATTGACAGGGATTAAGTTGGTTCCATTCATAAAATTCGCACCTCCTGCTTTTACTTTTACATTAAAGTTCTTCGTTGAAGTCACTTTTAAAGAGTTGGCTTTGGTAACCGTCTGATCGGAGTTATAATCTGCGGCAGTAGCATAGTTGAAGTCAACTGTATTTCCGATGGCCGTACTTCCCGCGTCGATGGAGATGACGTCGTTCAGGGTAATGTTTACCGTTGTGGTGGCAGTCGTATTCTGAGCCTGGGCATTGTTGGTTCCTAAAATGAATGCTCCGATAGTTAAGGCTGCGATTAAAATTTGTTTTTTCATTATAGTAGTATTTATTTTTTTATTTTGTTTATTTGTCCTCTTTTGAACAATACAAATCTACGGCAGCGATAGAAGTTTCTTTGTAGTGGAAGATGGAAGCTGATGTAGTAAAATAACTACAGGATCATTCATTTGGTTAAAATAGAAAAGCCCCCAACACATTTAATTGTTGAGGGCGTGTACCAGTTGCTGTTATTGCTATTATCAAGCGATCGTAATATAAATACGGTTTGCCTGTAATTTTTCTTCAGGTTTTCACAAAAAATATTCAGAGGTTGATAAATTTTTCACTATCGTTTTGTGAGATTATTTATCGGCTAAGTAAATTTTTATTTTTTTATCTTCTTTCATTTTAAAGAAATCTATAAACTTCGTCACCAAATACAGTGTCACAATATCCTTCTTCTTCAATAATTTTAATCCTAGAAGGTAAATAATTGAAAGCAATGATTAATCTTGCATTAGTAATTCTACATTATTTATATTGTAGATAGCACTGTGAAATTCATCAAAATTTTCAGAAATCAAATTGTTAATGATATATTTAATATAAATTAAATTTCAAAAGATGCTTATAGCGAATGTTGTGGTTAAATACTATAATTTTACATAACTAAAAAAGTGATGCATCTAAGTATATGATTTATAAAATGATCCTTTTAATGTAAGAATTTTCAAAAATGGTAAAGGCTGCCCCAATTAAAACGTATCATTTTCTACCCTATAAATACGGGGCAGAATTATTGTTGGATCTTGGACGTATTGAAATATTGAAAAATTATGTACTGGACCGCGCTTTACATCAAGTCAGTTTTTACGAAATTGTTTTCATTGAAGAAGGATCGGGAACATTTTCACTGGACGGTAAGGTAATGTCTATAACTCCCGGAACCATCATTTTTATCAGTCCCGGGCAGGTTCGCCGCTGGGAGATTAAAGACAAAATAAAAGGTTATACGTTATTCTTTGAAAAAGATTTTCTTCACCTCTTTTTTTCGGATGAGCTGTTCATCTATCGGTTTCAATACTTTCATCAGTATTCGCATCCCACTGACATGAAGATCGATGAAAGATCATTCGGAAAATGCTTAGAGCTTTTACAGCAAATAGAACATGAGTTCGGACAAATTCAGAATGACAGCAATCATTTGATTAGATCAGTACTTTATCAGTTGCTTATCATTCTCAACCGCCATTATGCTCAAATATATAATGTTCAGCGGGACACTTACATTCATGCAGACTTTTATAGATTCCGCTCTTTACTGGAAAAGAAATTTTTAGAAGATCAAACCGTTGAAGCCTATACTAAAATGCTTAATATAAGTGCAGGATTTCTTAATAAAATATGCAGACAATTCAGCGGATTAACAGCACAGCAAATGATTCATTACAAGCTCATTTCAGAAATAAAGAAAGAGCTGCACCAGAATAAATCTGCAAAAGAGATCTGCTATGAATTCGGATTTTCGGACCCTTCCAACTTTAACCGTTTTTTCAAGAAATTTACCCGGGTCACGCCCCAGCAATACCGAAAGAATATATAAATTGACCATTCTGAAGATAAAATGACCATTTTGCAGCGTATCGATCTTCCTAATTTTACAAAAAAAAGTAAAATGATAAAATCGGTAACATTGAGTCTTCTATTTTTTATGATGAATCTGTTTTGCGTGAAAGGAGAACAACTGTATGTTAATCCCATTACCGGCAATGACATCAATTCAGGAGTAAAGACAAAACCTTTAAAATCCCTTTCAGAAGCCGCCAGACGCGTTAATCTCAATAAAAATCAGGGAGAAACAACAATCATTCTTTCAGAAGGTATACACCTGCTCACTAAAACGGTCATGTTTACCAATGATAAATATACTTTAACCAACCGCCTAACCATCCGTGCTGAAGTGATGCCCGATGATGCAGGCTGGGCACCCAATAAAATGCCGGTAATTATGACTGTTGTACCTACTGAACCCGGTGTGGGGGGAGAAGAAGCCAGGGGTATTCAACCCGAGGTAAGTCACGTTACCATTGCAGGGCTCCGGTTTACAGGCAGCCCCGATTATACATATATAGATACCAATAATTTATGCCGCTCCTACCCCATTTGGCGTGACGGAAAAAAACTGGATGACCTGCTTGTTACGCAATGTCTGTTCGCCGGAAATGCAGATGTACTGCCATTACATGTAGGTGTGATCGCCAACGGCTATGGTTTGGTTATTGATCATTGTGTTTTTTTCAACTGTAAAATACCTGTTGTTTTCTGGAAAAATGAAGGAGAGGCCGGCATTCGCAGTGCTATGCAATATTCGTTGGTCTATGGTGGCTATTTTTGCGGAGTCTGGACTACTCAAGGGACTAATGGTGATGATTTCGATTTTCATCATAACATTATCGCCAACACCAGTACAGTGTGGATCAGGGAAAAAGCAAGCACACGCCGGTATAAAGCTTCTGACTGTATTTTTGTGAATTATAATAAACTGGCAGGATACGGAAGCGGGCCGCTGAGTGGCAGTATTGCTACCCCTACCGATTTTCTGGAAATGAAAAACGTACAGACCACCGGAACCGTGATCATTGAAAAAGATCAGAGTAAACGTAATTACCTGCAATTGGCGGAAGGTTCAGTGGGTTCGAATCTAAATGCCGGACTTTTTAAAAATAAGTTGTAATAATAACAGTCATAACCTCATAAATCGTAAGAAGTATGAAAAAATTAAGAGCAATCTTGTATCTTTTTCTGTTAGCCTCACAAAGTACATACAGCCAAAAAATAATTTTGGACGAAAGCCATCTTTTACCTCATAAAGTTTATATGCAAATACTCAACCTGAAAGGTGAAAAAGTTATCCGGGTCGTAAAAGACAGTACGGTGAAAGAAGCAGACGAACCTACCTTTGTTAAGATAAAGAATACAAAATTTGAAAATGGCAGTATCGAGGTAGAAGTTCTAAGTCGGCTGCTCCCTACAGCTGCTCCAACCGACCGTGGATTTATTGGATTGGCATTTAGAATTGATGATACGAATTCAAAATTTGAATCCATATATATACGTCCAGCTAATGGTAGAGCCCAAGACCAATTAAGACGTAATCACTCCATTCAATATTTTTCTTTTCCAGATTATAAATATGAACGTTTAAGAAAAGAGAATCCCGAGAAGTACGAGTCGTATGCCGATATGGGTTTGAATGAATGGATCACCATAAAAATTGAAGTCAATGGCAGCCAGGCAAAACTATTTTTAAATAAGAATAAATATCCATCTCTTATCGTGGACGATCTTAAGCACGGCCCGGATGCAATGGGTGCCGTCGGCTTATTTGTCGATGTTGGTACTGAGGGCTATTTCCGAAATCTGAAAATCAACCCTCCTATTCCACAGCCGCCAGAAAAAGGACGGGATAGGTAATCATTAAAGCCGGGAGAACTTTTAATCTTTGATCATATAGTTATTGAACCGCAAATCAATATCATGAAGTTAAAGAATGTATTGTTGCAATTTTTTATGCATTATCAATAACCGGTTTCATTTCAGCTCGTAATAAGGAGTAGAAAAAAGAGTGAAGAGACTTATCCGTAGGTTTCGTTTGATTCATTAAAAGCGAAACATAAGCTTGGCAAAAATATGGCCAGCATCAAAAAGAATCGCTTTTACAAAAGCGATAAATAGCGAAATCGTTATAGTTAGCCTCCATCAGTTTACAAAAAAATCTTACATAATGATACCAGATAAAAAAATCAACAGATTCCTATTCCTACTGCTATTACTTTCAGGTATTGAAGGACATGCACAATTCGCTGATACATTTCAAAAAACAAAAGATAAAACCACAAAGGTTATAGAAAAAAGAGTTGACAACAATACCACGGGAGAAGAAAGCAAAACCACAGATCAATCAGGGAATTCCAGTAATACTGTATTGGCAGGCGATTCGCTGATATTTGCAGAAGATTTCTCTGCAGTTCAACCAGGATCTATTGCTACAAGTTTCAAAACCAATGGAGCGGCTACTATTAGAACGTTAAAAAATCATAAAGGGAAATGGCTGGACTTAGGAGATAGGGAGATTTACAAATTTTCCATTCCGCTCAGCTATCCTCACCGGTTTACCTTAGCTTTTGACATTATTGCAAAAGCAGAACAGGTAAAAGATATTGCGCCATTGTCGTTTGGTTTTGCCAGCGATAACAGTATCTACCACTATGATAGCAACATCGGGACTTATGTGCAACTGCACTACTACGATACCAACCAGGTTAATATAGGCAGCAGTAAGCCGGAAAAATTTATAAATGCGACCTTTGATCTGCAGCCATGGGCTAATCGTCCGCTACATATTGTCCTGTCGATTAACGGGCAAAGAATGGCGGTATATCTTGATGATGTAAAGTTAGCTGATGAAGTTCTCTTCAGTCCTACAGTTGCTAAAAATTTTTACATAACGGCACCATGGCGATATGCTAATGATTCAGCGGTAATGGTAAGTAATTTCAAAGTTTCAGCATTTAAGGAATAGAGCTAAACATTTTTCCAATGTCGCAACTGTGATCCTCCGTAAATATGAAATCAATAAACTGAGAAAAACATATAAAAATATAGGAGGTACTGTACTTATCTGATTTTTTAAAACTGTTTTAAATATCGTTTTTTGAGACTAATATATGAAATACTTTCTTCCAAAATTTTATATTATTACCTGGATCATAATGGTTAAAAGATCTATTGACTAATTCATCAAATAATTATAAAAATTATTTAATGGAAATTCCCTTTCCAAAAATTGAAAAGGGAATTTTTAATTTATTATAATTAATTATAATTTTAAATCTTGTGGATTTTTCTGACCGTCCCAGAAAGATAGGATTTGAATTGTTTTATTATTGATTCTATAAAAAATTAAAAATTTTCTTAGAACAACTACATAACGAACACCAGGAATATCGAAAAGCTCTTGTCCTGCATAAGGATTATTAACTATATAATCTTCTTTTTCAGAAACGTGTTTTAATATTTTTTTCGAGTAAGTAACAGATTTATTATGATTATCCAGCAATCTAAAGTTTCCAGATATAAATGTTCTGCTTTTTTAGTCCATTCTATTTTGAACATAAAGCTGCAGCTTTTTTTCTGACTTCTTCATTTGATAAAAGCTCTCCTTTTTCTGCATCTTTTATACCTTCTAGAATAGATTGTTTTATATCTTTTGAAATTACAATGTCTTCCTGGCTTTTAAAACGGATTTTCATCTCTTCTAAAAAGCTTCGATGACGGAAGATTGTTTTGGATTATCCGGATATATTATAATGCTTTTCATAATAAGATTATTTATACAAATATAAAGTTTTTCATAAACATATATCATACAATGTATTTATTTTATAAATCGCTTATTAAGAAATAAAATTCATAACCACACCAAACAATCAGCAATTAGTCATTAAAAGCTTTAAGCAATCTGCATCGTTTTTTGATATCATTTTTTTAAATATACAAAAGTTCTGAAGTGTAAAGAAATAACAATTTGGATAAAGGCATTAAAATTTAAATATATATTAATTATATAATTTATATAACTAATATAATTAATTAAACTACCAGTTAGGTACACCAAACATTCAGCAATTAATCGTTTTTCTGACACTTTTTAGTTATATAATTATTATAACCAATATATTTAAATAATGAATTAGCGAATTGCTGATGTAAAATACACCAAACATTCAGCAACTGCAATCTAATCGTTTTTTGAGATTTAATACAATATTTCTGACCCTTAGTACAACGAAGGGTTCGAAACACAAATGTAAATACAACGTCAATTATGATGCAGAATTTGGCTGTTAATTTAATTCCGGTCAATTATCAAAAATTTCTTATTGCCATAAATATTGTTCAATATCGTATTGAAATTATTCTAGTTTTTCGGTAAGCGCAGCCTCTAAAACATCCCTGTTATTTTCTCCCCATTTCTCCAGGCTCATAATCAAGGGCAACAGACTTTTTCCAAGAGGTGTCAACTGATATTCAACTTTAGGAATTTTCGTATCGTATGTACATTTAGTGATAAATCCATCCCGGAGCAGTTCATCCAGCTGTTTAGTCATTACTCTTCTATCTGCAGATATTTTTTTCTGCAGGGCACCCGGCCTTATGATGCCGTCTGAAATATAGAATAATAGCATCAATTTCCATTTTCCGCTTAAAAATTCTTTGAATAGATGCAGTCCGCATTCCGTTCTGACAGGAATTTTCTTCTTGTACATAAATTTGGTAATAAATTATAAATACTATCCGCACAAATTTGTGCGTACTTGACTTTCATTTTATAATACGATAATATTGCATCAGATTATAAAGAAAGAAATAATGATCAAATTTACGTTTTTGGTACAGAAGCTGCCAAGTATGAGTCTTGAGGAATTTATAGATTATCACAAAAACATACACGCCCCCTTATTCTGTTCCATTCCGGAGACAGAGCTGTATGTTAGAAAGTATGTCGTAAACCATCCTATCGTTACTGAGGGCTTTCCAAAACCCTTGTATGATGCCGTGGTGGAAATCTATTTTGATTCGTTTGAGGATTTCGATACCTTCTTCAATTCAGAAAACTATTTAACAAAGGTTCATCCTGACGAGCCTAATTTCTTTGACACGGTAAACTATATTGCAATGGCAAACAAGGAAACTGTCGTTAAAAGTGATATATAATTGACCGGTTTATTAATAACGGACATCTATTATCATTAAAAAGATGACAAATTAAACCGGAAAATAATTGACTCCGTCACACCCTGTTTCCATCTGAAATGAATAAAAAAGGAATCGGAAAAACACAGTAAAGGCTCCAGGAAGTGAGACCTAATGCCTTCAGACCAATAGAAAATGAAAGATCAAAATATCCTGCCAAAATTATTTACCCCTTTTAAATTAAAAGATATAGAACTGCGTAACAGGATTGCCGTTCCGCCCATGTGCCAGTACATGGCAACAGATGGCAACCCCAATGACTGGCATATTATCCATTATGCCCAGTTGGCCCGCGGTGGCGCCGGACTTGTCATTGTAGAAGCTACTGCTGTATCTCCTGAAGGGAGGATTACACCCGGATGCCTGGGCATTTGGAACGATGAACAGATGGCAAATCACAAAAATATAGCCCAGGCCATAAAAAAAGCAGGGGCCGCTCCGGGTATACAGATTGCTCATGCGGGCCGAAAAGCCAGTGCCAATATCCCTTGGGAGGGCGACGACCATATCCCGGATGGAAATGCAAAAAGTTGGCAGACCATTGCTCCGTCAGCTATTCCTTTTGGCGGAAGCCTTCCTAAAGTTCCCAAAGAGATGTCAACAGACGATATCCAGCGTGTCAAAGCAGATTTCGTGAATGGTGCCAAACGTAGTCTGGAGGCAGGATATGAGTGGCTGGAGTTACATTTTGCCCATGGTTATTTAGCGCAAAGTTTTTTTTCATCCCATTCCAATACACGGACGGACGGGTATGGTGGTGACGCAAAGCGGCGCAGCCGGTTTTTATTAGAAATCCTGCAGGCTGTCCGAGATGTTTGGCCTGACCATTTGCCGTTAACTGCAAGATTTGGAGTGCTCGAATTTGACGGTAACGACGAGCAGACAATGAAGGAAGCCATTGAATTAATCAAAGAATTTAAAATTATCGGATTGGATCTTTTAAATGTGAGTATAGGATTTACTATTGCAGAAACCAATATTCCCTGGGGGCCCGCTTTTATGGCACCAATTGCTAAACGCATCCGCAAAGAAACCGGGATTCCTGTGGCCTCGGCATGGGGATTTGGAAAACCCGACTTAGCTGAAAATGCGGTACGGAACGAAAATTTAGATTTGGTAATGATTGGACACGCCCATTTAGCCAACCCTCATTGGACGTATTATGCTGCAGTAAAATTAGGATTCCCTAAACCATCATGGGTAATGCCTGTTTCTTATGCTCATTGGTTGGAAAGATATAAAAGTTAAATTTTAATATTCTATTGAAAACCTTATACAAAAGTAAAAGGAAGCGGAAAAAATGAGAATTTTATTCTTTCCGCTTCTCTACTCGCTTTGACGTAGGTGGTTATTAAAGCCGATATTATTATTGTTTTAGAAATATCTGACCTGATAAAAGAATCGAAGCATCATGAAAACTACACAGAAATAATTCACTATATGAAATAATCTCAGCTACATTTTTTTGGGATCCTTGCTGTGCTATATGTAACTGTGTGATCATGGACTTAAACTACAGAATGTTTAAATATCGTTTTTTGACACTTTCATATTAGTATAGAAAAAACATAGGTAACTTACTGTACGTAATTTAATATAAACTTTTGCGATCCAACTGTCTGTACATATGCAGGACTTAAGTGTATAAAATAATTTGTATTTGAGGTTAGATATACCATTTTGTCTGCCAACATTAATGTTTTCTGAGAGGTACTAACCATCTCTGTAACATTAACAGGCTGGTTTACAAGAGATGGATTAGATATAGCATCCATCCAACTATTACTTGAAGTATTAATCTGCATCCATACATGACCCATCCCCGGATTATAATTAGCAATTTGCTCATATGCCCAGCTTGATTGAATCTGGTACCATCCCGTCTTTCCAACGGTATAAGGTCCCGATATAGAAGATACATAAGAATCAAGGGTGCCACTGGCTCCTAAATTATTCCAGGTATATACGGTAGAAGGTGTAGCAAATATTCCTACTTTCCAAGATGCTTTTCCATTAGCATCACTCGTTAAAACTTTATTGTTACCTTGAGTGCCATCTATAATTTGTATGGCTCCATTAGCGGTGTCATTTTTCACTACCAACTTAGGATAAGATGTGCCATAAGCAACTGCAGTAGTACCAATCAAAACTTGTTGTGTTGGATTACCAATACTCATAACAGGAGTAGTACTTCCATTATTGATTGAACCGAATTGAAGCTGATTCCCCCCGCTGTATCCGGTTGGATTATTGACATGTCTCATATACATGCCCTCTGTCGTAGAGTTTGCGCCATTATAAAAAACAATAGATCCGTTGTTATTATCCGGATTAGAAGTATCATCGAGTGTCGTCGACTGAAAATAAAGCGTAGGACTGTCATGATGCACGAAGATATTTCCTTTTTCAATATGCAGCTTCTCCGCCGGTATATTGGTTCCGATACCTACCCTATTATTCAGCGCATCCACAGATAATGTACTGTCATCCACCGTAAAATGGCTGGTGCCGGTGCTTGGATTCGCACTGAAGGCCAAAGTTTTATCAGACATCGCTACCGTACGGTTAGCTGTTAAAGCGCCGTCCCCATTATAAATATCATTGCTGCTTCCGCTGCCTCCGGCATTTCCTGTCGTCACTTTCAGCCAACCCGTTCCGTCAAAGAAATAATAACCGGCTGCATTGATATTGGCGGTCTGCCCGGACGGAGAACCGTTGGCTGCGTCCGTTACATAAATCAGGGATCCGGCCTGGGCTGCTCCGTAAGCAGAAGCTTTCGCATTCAGGTCGGCGATGGTAAGCCGTGGAGCAATTAATCCTTCCGCAGTGGTAGTTGATGTTCCGGTTGTATGGGCAGCCACATCGAGCGTTGCCGCCGGAGTCTGGGTATTGATACCCACTTGCCCAAATGCGGATATAGAAAAGAGGCATAAAACCCCGGTAATCATCTCAGTTTTCATACGATACAAAATTTGCGC
>JAKOOG010000208.1 GCA_022701545.1 Weeksellaceae bacterium
GGATGTTTAATGAAAAACCGAAGCTTAAAGAATTGCATCTTGGCGGAGGAACACCCACCTTCTTTTCACCACAAAATTTAAAAGCTCTTTTGCAGGGGATTTTTGAAACGGTGGAAATTGCGGAAGATCAGGAATTTTCTTTTGAAGGTCATCCTAACAATACCACCCGTGAGCACCTGGAAACTTTATATAACTTAGGATTCAGAAGGGTAAGTTTCGGGGTTCAGGACTATGATCCGAAGGTGCAGAAAGCCATCAACCGGATCCAGACCTTCGAAAAAGTGAAGGAAGTAACGGAATGGGCAAAAGAAATCGGGTACCGGGGCATCAGCCATGACCTGGTATTCGGACTGCCGCACCAGACCTGGGAAGCAATGGAAAACACCATCCGCAAAACCATGGAATTAAAACCGGACCGTCTGGCTTTCTATTCCTACGCGCACGTGCCTTGGGTAAAAGGCGTCGGGCAGAGAGGGTTTGATGAAAATGACCTCCCGAGCGGTGAAGAAAAACGACGCCTGTACGAAGACGGCAAAAAATTACTGGAAGAATTGGGGTATATCGAAGTCGGGATGGACCATTTCTCCCTGGAGCATGATGATCTGTACCAATCTCTGATCCACAAAAAACTGCACCGGAATTTTATGGGCTATACTTCAAGCAAAACGCAGCTGATGGTCGGCCTGGGGATGTCTGCCATATCAGATTCCTGGTATGCTTTTGCACAGAATGTAAAAACCGTGGAGGAGTACCAGAAAATGGTGGAAGAAGGGGTGATTCCGGTGGTAAAGGGCCATATTTTAAGTGATGAGGATCTTACCGTCAGAAGACATATCCTGAACCTGATGTGCCAGCTGGAAACGACTTTTGATGCTCATAATTCTTTTCCTGAACTGCAGAACGCCTTTGAAATGCTTGAAGAAATGGAGAAAGACGATTTGGTGGAAATCAACGGTCACCATATCCAGATTACGGAAAAAGGGAGGGCTTTTACGAGAAACGTAGCCATGGTTTTCGATCTCAGGATGATGAGGAATAAGCCGGAAACCAGAATTTTCTCGATGACGATCTAGTGCATGAGCAGAACGCTTCTTTTGGTTTTTACCTATCTTTATGCCTTGCTTTTCAGTGTTGTTAAAACGGCAAGATTTCCAAACAAGTGGTCGGAGTCGCACTGGATGATGGATTACAGGTTCGGGTTTATCAGAAGAGGGCTTGGCGGCGAAATTTTCGGATGGTTTTTTCAAAAAGACGAATTTTCGATTTTTGTGCTTTCTGTAGGAGTTCTGCTTCTGCTGTATGCTGCGGTTATCAGTATTGCTGTCAGGGAAACCTTGAAAAGGGGAAAAAGCATTTACACGGTGTTGTTTTTCCTGATCTTTCTGCTTTCACAATATATCATTTTTTCGGCCCACCTGATCGGCTATCTGGAGCATATTGTTTTTTTGCTGACCTTGCCGGTTATTTATTTTATCAAAAGAAAAAAGTTTTTTTTAGCCTCATGGGTTGCTGTATTCAGCATTTTCATCCATGAAATTACTTTCTTTCTGATGCTGCCTGTCGGTATTTTTGCTCTTCTGGTTTTTGAAAGTCCGGCTCAGGCTTTTTCATTTAAAAATATTTTTTCGGCTGAAATCATTAAGAAAATGGTTCTGTTCCTGGGATTGCCGGTTTTAGCCATTGCTTTTTTGTCTTCCTTTAACGAATTGGGCGGAAGAGATTATGCTTTTACGGTATTAAATTATCTGAGAAGCATTCCTTTTATTCCTGAAAAAGTAGCCCGATCCGTAACGGGTGGATATACGCAAAGTTTCAGCCTGTCTTTTCAGGAACAGAGCCGCCATTTTATCCAGAGGGTATTTATTTCAAAAGCTACGATATTTTACGGCATTCCCATGCTCTTTTTATTGTGGACGATGTTTAAAGAGTTCAGATTAAAAAGAAATATTGGCATACTCATTTTGCTGGCAGCAGTCTCAATATGTCCTTTGCTGTTGCATTCCATTGCCTACGATACGTACCGGATCTGGACTTTTCCTTTCATGATCCTGTTTTTGGGCTTCCTGGTTTTGAGTATGAAATTTAAATTTAACAATACGGATAAAACAAAGCTGTCTGTCCCGGAAACCGTCTTTTTTATGATTTCTTTCCTGCTGGTTACTTTGGTTCCCAATGTACTGTTTGACGGGGAGACAGAACGATTTTCATTACTGTTCAGGCTGATTCTCATTCTGCCTTTATTTTCAATGCTTTATTTACTAAAAAAGCCCCAGTCAAAATAAATCTGAATGAGGCCTTAAAACGGTCTGAAAAAAATTATTTGATAATTAATTTTTTGCTGTAAGATTTAAGATTTCCTGAATTAATATTGATAAAATAAGCACCTGCAGGAATGCCTGAGATATTAATGCTGTTATCATTTTCTATTTTTCCCTGTTCCAATACCTTTCGGCCTTCGAAATTGATGATTTCAACGGTTGCATTCTTATCCTTTACCCCTTCAACGAAAACGGTTTTTGAAGCCGGGTTGGGGTAGACTTTTATTGAAGTGGAAAGATCGTTTTCCTGGGTACCCAACACGGCAGAAGTGGTTAATCTGAATACTTTTCCGCTGTTTACGGCGGCTACAAAAAGCTCATTCTGATTATTTATCCCGAACGTGGAGAAATTATTGCCTGAAGAAGGTGCCGTCCAGATAATGGAATCATCTGCGTTCAGGCTTCCGATCTGCGTAGAACAGTAATCTGCGAAAAAGTATCTTCCCTGTAAAGCCGGATACTGGGTGCCACGGTAAACATATCCTCCGGTAATGGAACATTTCCCTCCCGAATGGTCATAAGCCGCAATCGGAAACGTCATGGTCGACTGTGCTGCGCACCCCGTTGCGTTGTAGGCGTTATTCCCTTCATAGCACCGCCATCCGTAATTGATTCCGGCCTGGGTCAATGGCATCCGGTTGATTTCTTCGATCTGTCCCTGGCCGACATCTGCGATCATTACATTGCCGGAAGCGGTATCGAAATTGAACTTCCATGCATTCCTTAATCCGTAAGCCCAGACTTCATCAGCTCCGTCGATTCCTACAAAGGGATTTCCCGGCGGAATGTTGTAAGGGGCTGTAGTATTGATGTCCAGCCTCAGCAGTTTCCCCAACAGGGAATTTTTGTTCTGGGCATTGTTGTTCGGATCGCCGCCGCTTCCCCCATCACCGGTTACCACCCACAGATAGCCGTCCGGTGCGAAATGGATGCTTCCGCCATTGTGGTTGTCGAAAGGTTTGGGTACGTTCAGGATGATTTTCTCCGTTGAGGCATCTGCCACATCAGGATTGGCGGCACTTCTTGTGTACCGGGCTACCGTAATATTTCCGCTGGTATCATTGTAATAAACAAAAAAATACCCGTTCGTAGGGTATTGCGGGTGAAAAGCTAATCCGAGAAGTCCTCTTTCGCCTCCGTAAGTGATTTTTGAGCTGATGTTCAAAAAATTGGTAGCGTTTACTGTTCCATTCGCCTGTAGGATCTTAATGATTCCGTTTTGCTGTACGACGAACATCCGGCTGTCGTTCGCATGGGTAATTTCTACGGGTGCGGTAAACCCGGTCGCAAATTCTTCCAGGGTAATGCTTTGGGCATTAAACATAAAGGAAGAAAAAATACTTGCGCAAAAAAGTAGTTTTTTCATAATATTTTGATATTTAGTGCTTTAAACTGAGTGAAAATTCCGTACCAATGAAGCGTTGAAAACCTTCTTAAAATACCACAAAAAGAATAATCCATTTAAAATAAAAATAAGACTGCCGATATGTCTGAATATAAACGATTTCTGTACTTAAAATTCATAAAATTCAAGAAAATGATTATATTTGCCGACTTAATTTAACGTAGTTATAACAAAATGCAAGGAAAAGGACTTATTACAATTGTTGCTATTGTACTAGGGTTAATTTGCTTAAACGAGCTATTACCAACATGGTACGCCGGCAAAATTGAAAGGCAGGCAACTGCTGTTGCAGGAGACAATCCGGAAAAGTATCAGAAAGAGATTGCAAAACTTTCGAAGGATACGCTGAATCTGGGATTCACTAAACTTTATTACACCAAAGCCCAGGAAAAGGAAATGAAGCTTGGTCTTGACCTTAAAGGCGGGATCAATGTTCTTTTGGAAATCAACCAGAGGGATCTTGTGAATGACCTGACCGGTTATTCCACCAACCCGATCCTGATCGAGGCTTTAAACAAGACGGATGAAGTTCAGAAGAATTCCACAAAATCTTACATCGACAATTTCTTTGAGCAGTTCGATGCAATCAATAAGGCTAAAGGGACTAACCTGAAGTTGGCGGATCCGGAACTTTTCGGAAATACTACGCTTACGGAAGTAAAGTACAATACGCCTGATGATCAGGTGAAAAACATCGTCAAAAGAAAAATCGATGCTTCTGTAGGAACGGCTTACGAAGTGATCAGAACCAGAATCGATAAGATGGGGGCTGTGCAGCCGAACGTTCAGAGGGTTCCGGGTACCGCAAGGATTTCGGTAGAAATGCCAGGAATGAAGGACATCGATAAAGTAAAAAAGATGCTTCAGACTTCTGCAAAATTACAGTTCTGGGAAGTACAGCAGGTTCCTGAAGTAGCTCCTTATTTCCAGACCTTAACCTCGGTTATCGCTGCAAAAGGAGATTCTATGGGGGTGGCTAAGAACACGAATTTCATGAATCTTCTGCACATCGACAAATTAAGAAGCAATGGAGTAGCCAATGTAAAATTGTCTGACACTGCAGCTGTGAACAAAATATTAAACAGCAAAGTGGCTCAGTCTTTACGTCCGGCCAACATTAAATATACCCAATTCATGTGGGGATACAAGCCTGAAGCTACCGATGCGGAAAGTCTTGTATTGTATGCCATCAGAGGAAACATCAATCAGAAAGCTCCGGTAGATGGTGCTGTAGAAAGTGCAAACATCGGCTATGATGAGCTGAGCAGAGTCGTAGTCGACATGCAGATGGATTCCAAGGGCGCTAAAGAATGGAAAACCCTTACCGAGAAAAACGTGGGAAAACCGGTAGCGGTAACTCTGGATAACAGAGTATATACTGCCCCGAATGTGGTCAATGCCATTCCGAACGGGAGGACACAAATCTCCGGAAACTTCTCTCAGGAAGAAGCGAAAGAATTGGTGGATGTTTTGGGAGCAGGTAAGCTGCCAGCCGGTGCAAAAGTGGTTCAGGCTACGGTTGTAGGTCCGTCTTTAGGACAGGAGTCGATCAACGCCGGGATGATCTCTTTTGGAATTGCCTTCCTGTTGATTATCGTTTACATTATTTTCTACTACGGTGGTGCGGGTGTTTATGCGGTAATCGCCATGATCATCAACTTATTCTACATTTTCGGAATTATGGATTCCGTAGACGCTACGCTTACGCTTCCCGGTATTGCTGGTATCGTACTTACGATGGCCATGGCGGTGGATACGAACGTAATTATCTATGAAAGAACAAAAGAAGAACTCTTCGCAGGGAAGAGTATTCTGGAAGCATATAAAGACGGTTTCAAGCATGCATTAAACGCGATTGTGGATGGTCACTTAACCACATTGCTGACGGCGGGTGTACTTTTCCTTTTCGGAACCGGTCCGATCAAAGGTTTTGCATTAACCTTGGGAATCGGTATCTTAATGACCTTCTTTACTTCGGTATTGATTTCAAGAGCCATGATCTTCTCGAGATTAAATAAAGGAAAACACCTTTCTGTATGGACTCCTCCAACGAAAAATCTTTTCAGAAATACATGGATTGATTTTATCGGGAAGAGAAAATATGCTTATATCGTTTCCGGTATTTTAACGATCGTTTGTATTGCATCCATTGCCATCCACGGCTTCAAATACGGAATCGACTTTACCGGAGGAAGAAACTATGTGGTGAGATTTGATAAAGCGGTAAATGCAGAAGATGTGGAAGCTAATCTGGTTAAAATGTTCCAGACAGAAGACGGTAAAAACTCTTCGGTAGAGGCAAAAACTTTCGGAAACGACAGACAGCTGAAAATCTCTACGGATTATCTTATTGAAGACGAATCGCTGAAAGCAGACCAGACGGTAGAGCAGAAGTTGTATGAAGGATTGAAATCCAGTCTTCCTGCCAACACTACGATGAAAGATTTCAAAGCTCCTGAAAAAGCCCACGCCGGAATTATTTCTTCTGAAAAAGTAGGGCCTACGGTAGCAGATGATATCAAGACTCATGGAATTCTGGCCGTAATAGCAGCTTTGGCAGGAATCTTTATTTACATCCTTGTACGATTCAGAAAATGGCAGTTCTCTTTAGGTGCGGTTGCAGCATTGTTCCACGATGCGGTAATCATCCTTGGAGCTTATTCATTGCTTCATAAGTACATGCCTTTTAATATGGAAATCAACCAGGATTTTGTGGCGGCGATCCTTACCGTTCTGGGATACTCCATCAACGATACGGTAATTATCTTCGACAGAATCAGGGAATACCTGAGAGAGAAGAAATCTTTAACCTTGGCAGGACTGTTCGACGATTCGATCTCCAGTACATTGGGTAGAACGTTCAACACTTCATTCACAACGATTTTGGTGATCCTGGCGATCTTCATCTTCGGTGGAGACAACCTGAGAGGATTTATGTTTGCGATGTTAATCGGTATCGGATTCGGTACGTACTCGTCTATCTTCGTGGCATCGGCGATTGCCTACGACTTCCTGAAAACAGGAAAAGAAGACGAAGTGCACGGTAAAACAACGTCTGACAAAGAAGTACTTGCTTCAAAATAAAGTATACTACAATAAATAAGAAAAAAGCCTTTCAGCAATGAAGGGCTTTTTTTTGGTTTAAAGTTTGGGATAAAAGGTTTGTATAGAATCTGGGAATGCAGTTTATCTCCGGTAGTAAATTGTTAGCGGCCTTACTTCTGATAAATCTTGAGGTGTTTAACTTTTTAGCCGTAAAATTCACCATTCACCTGCAAAGAAAAATGATCATTGCCATTTACTTTAAGCTAAGAACGAAATTGCTCAACCCTTCTAAAAATTCACTTGCGCAGCAAAATTGACTATTGACCATTCACATTATCCACGATTTCATTACTTTTGCAAAATGATGGATAACTCGAAAAAAAAGGCGGCTATAGGCTTTATTTTTATTACCCTGCTGATTGATGTAATTGGTCTGGGGATTATAATTCCCGTTATCCCGAAACTTATTGAAGAGCTCATCCACGGGAGTGTGCGGGAAGCCGCCAAATACGGCGGCTGGCTGAGTTTTGCTTATGCTTTTACCCAGTTTGTATTCTCTCCGGTGGTAGGGAACTTAAGCGATAAGTACGGAAGAAGACCCATTATTCTGATTTCCCTTTTCGGGTTTACCATCGATTATATTTTTCTGGCTTTGGCACCCAGCATCGGGCTGCTATTTGTAGGAAGGGTGATTGCCGGGATTACCGGTGCCAGCTTTACCACGGCAAGTGCTTACATTGCGGATATTTCTACGGATAAAGACCGCGCGAAGAATTTCGGGCTGATCGGGGCTGCCTTCGGGTTAGGATTTATTATCGGTCCGCTTATCGGAGGGGCTTTAGGCCATTTCGGAGCGAGGACGCCTTTTTATGCAGCAGCTGTATTGTGCCTTGTCAATTTTCTGTACGGTTATTTTATTCTTCCGGAAAGTCTGGATAAAGATAAGAGAAGAAGCTTCGACTGGAAAAGGGCGAATCCCATCGGTTCCCTGAAGTTTCTGCTGAAGCACCGTGAACTTTCCGGCCTGGTACTGACTCTTTTTCTGGTATACATTGCCGGTCATGCCGTACAGAGCAACTGGAGTTATTTTACGATGGGACAGTTCAACTGGAATGAATTTACGGTAGGTGTTTCTTTGGGCGTAGTGGGATTACTGGTTGCTTTGGTACAGGGTGTTTTGATCAGATGGACCACACCGAAACTCGGCGAATACAAAAGCATTTACATCGGCCTTGGAATGTATGCCATCGGAATGTTGCTTTTTTCCTTTGCAACAGAAGGCTGGATGATGTTTGCCATCCTTATTCCTTACTGCCTGGGAGGCATCTGCGGACCATCCCTGCAGTCGGTAATTACAAAGAATGTGGCCGCTAATGAGCAGGGAGAGCTTCAGGGAGCCTTAACCAGCCTTATGAGCATCACCTCAACAATAGGTCCGCCACTGATGGCCAGCCTGTATTACCAGTTCAGCAAAGATGATTCCCCGCTGAAATTCCCGGGAGCTCCGTTTTTCCTGGCGTTTATTTTAATGTCGGTGAGTGTGGGATTGACCTATTTTAATTTTAAAAGGAAGAATATTAAAAAAGAAGAGGTTGTTGAATAATTTTAACTCACAATGTTGAAACACGGATGCCGGATGCTGGACATCTTCTTATGAAGAAGAATTCTGTCAGAGTTTTGATGTTTTCAGTCTGGTTTTTTTATTAACTGATTGAAATTTAAATAAATACCATGAGATTGATGGTGGGTAATATAAAAGCGAACCCATTTGGAACCAGCTTTTATGACCTTCATCCATAATTTTCAAAGGTTCATCAGATCATTGGGTTAAAACTTAATATTTCATTAAAAATTAAGTTTTAACATCCAGTTTCATATATCTTTCGTAATTTTACCATATGGAATTAAGCATTGGAGAAATGGCACTGATTGCTATTGCAATCGTTGTATTATTCGGACCGGATAAACTTCCTCAGATTGCACGCGATCTGGGCTCAGGAGTGCGTAAAATGCGCGGTGCCGTCGAAGATATCAAAACCGAGATTATGAAAGAAACAGATAACCCTGTTTCCGAGATCAAGCGTGAAATCGAGAAGGTAAAGGATGCTGCAAAAGATTACAATCCGATGAATGATACTCAGAAGGAGGTGGTTGCTGATCCTTTGGCGTCCAACGAACTTCCGAAACCAAAACCTTCTGATGACGAAACGTACGAAGGCCCTGTAAGCAGATAGGACCGATGGAGGAGATCATTCAGGAAGACCAGAAAATCTTTTTGTTTCTCAATAATTTGGGAGACTCCCGTTTCGACCAGTTCTGGATGCTGATTTCCAGCACATGGATCTGGGTTCCGCTGTATATTATTTTCTTTTATTTTCTGTTTAAAAACTATAAGCTCCGGTCTTTGGTGTTTATCCTTATTTTCGTGGGCATCGGGGTTACGGTTTCCGACCAGCTGGCCGGTGTTTTCAAACACGGTGTCGAAAGATTAAGGCCTTGCCATGATCCCGGCTTAGAACATGTCATGAGAATTGTAAAATGCGGCGGGCAGTTCGGGTTCTATTCTTCCCATGCATCCAACACCTTTTTCCTGGCAACTTACCTGACCATTTTACTGGGTCGGAAGCTCAGGTGGTTTCCGTATGTGCTGTTTGTATGGGCTGTGGTGGTGTCCTACAGCAGAATTTATTTAGGCGTGCACTTTCCGGGAGATATTCTGGTAGGGGCATTTGCAGGATCTGTCCTGGGAATCATCTTCGGCATGCTTGCCAAAAAAGTGATCGTTAAGCAGTCGGCGGTTTCATAAAAAAATACGTATTCTGACTATTCGGGGTGCAGGCCCGGGGCCTCAACCTTTTCATCAGTCATTGTGATAAGGTTTCCCCTGTAAAATCTGATCGGCACGGTAGATCTGCTCTACGATAAACAACCGGATCATCTGATGGGTAAACGTCATTTTAGACAGCGACATTTTCTCGTTGGCTCTGGTATACATTTCTTCCGAAAACCCGTAAGCCCCGCCAATCAGCAGGTGGATTTTTTTTACCGAAGCATTCATCCAACCGTCGATTTTCCCGGCAAATTCCCTGCTCGTCAGCTGTTTTCCCTTTTCATCCAGAATCAGGACAAGATCTGTCCTGTCGATATGGCTTAAAAACAGTTTTCCTTCTTCCTTTTTCAGGAGATCCGGGGAAAGGTTCTTTGCATTTTTTACATCGGGAATTTCAGTAATTTCAAAGTTCCAGTGTTTCGGAAGACGTTTCAGGTAATAATTTATAAGAGAGGTGATTTCTTTATCGTCTGTTTTTCCGATACAAAGTAAGCTGATCTGCATGGTTGGGATATATTTTAAACAACAAAGATATTCATAAATTAAAGAAAGTCATAATTCCTTAATTTGGAGAGAAATTCAATTTTAAAAAAATCACTACTTTTGTAGGAACACCGGTCCGATGCAAGTACAAATGCCTTCCTGTATTTTTTCGTATTTCTCATGGATGTCCTGTCTTGGCGGGAACACTAATGGTTTATGTGAAAACATCGGACAGAACAGATTATATTAAAATAAAGAATGGGCGCAAAATTTCCTAATTTTATCTTGAAGATTCAAGAGTTTTTCAACGGTATCCATATTCCTGTACTGGGGATTTCCCTCTGGCAGATGTTTCAGATCTATATCCGCGGAATTTTCAAAGATAAGATAGGCCGTAAGGCAGCAGCCATTTCATGGAGCTTTACCATCAGCCTCTTTCCGTTTATTCTCTTCCTCCTGTCGATTTTGCCGTATATGCCGCACTACGACAAGCTTCAGTTTTATATTTTTGATGTCCTGCTGCATAACATCTTCCCATCCAACATTGAAGGTGATGTGCGGGATTATATCGAAAACAGCATTGTTCCGAATATGAAAGGAATCAGTAACCTGACCATTGTTTTTGCCCTGATTTTCGCGACCAACGGAACCTTTTCTCTCATTAACGGGTTTAATGAAAATACAGATGAGAAAATGACGGACGTAAAAGAGTTCATCCTTTCGTTCTTCATTACCATCGGGTTTATATCCATCGTTTTCCTCTCACTGTTCGGGGTGTATTATTCGGAATTTGTACTAAAGCTTTTTTCGCCGGTCAAGGATATTTCATGGCTGGTCAAAAACCTTTCTAAAATTATAGGATTTGTTTCCTTTCCCATCTTTTATTTCATATTACTGACCTTATTTTACTGGCTGGGAACGGTACGGATTGCGAGATTCCGGCAGGCGATCCCGGGAGCTATTCTGACGACTGTTTTATTTGTGGCAACAACCTATGTTTTTGCGCTTTATGTGAAGAATATTGCCCGTTACAACGTACTGTACGGTTCCATCGGAAGTATGATTCTTCTAATGATCTGGATCAACGTCAATGTTTATTTATTGCTCTTCGGAAACGAATTGAATCTGGCCATCAGGAAAGTAAGAATTGAAAAGCTCCTTTCGGACCAATTGAAAAGAGAAAGTAGGAACAGAGACGTTGAAAATAAAACGCTGAAGAACCGCCGCAGAAACATTAAAGATAAAAATGAGGAAAAAGATTAATCTTCGTCCGAAATCACATTTTTGGATGTGGTTTTTAAAATAATAAATCCTGAAAATGCTGCTAAAAATGACGCAATCAGAATGGCAAATTTAGCTTCGTCCTGAATTTCCGCTTGTCCCCGGAATGAAAGCAGCGCAATGAAAATAGACATGGTGAATCCGATTCCTGCGAGAAGGCCTACCCCCAACATTTGTTTCCATGAGCTGTTTTGAGGCAGCGAACTTATTTTAAGCTTAATGGCAATAAAGGAAAACAAATTAATACCGATCAGTTTCCCTAATACCAAGCCACAGACAATCCCTAATCCAAGCGTACTGGTAAGTCCGGAAATCATTTCTTCCGTGAATGTAATATTGGTATTGGTTAAGGCAAAAACAGGCATGATCAGAAAGCTTACCGGGAAATGAAGCTGATGTTCCAGTTTTTCCAGTGGAGAAATTTCTGTGTTTGAGGTATTCGTCGGAATGGAAAATGCCAGCAGAACACCGGCAATGGTTGCATGGATCCCCGAATGATGAAGGAAATACCATAAAAACAATCCGGGAATCAGGTAAAAGATAATTTTGGTTACCTTAAAGTAATTCAAAAGGAAAAGCAGGGCTGTAACCCCGAGGGAAAGCAGCAGATAAATCCAGTGAATCTGCTCGGTATAAAAGACGGCAATCACCAGTATGGCTCCGAGATCATCCACAATGGCCAATGCGGCCAGAAAAATTTTAAGGGAATTCGGAATTTTATTTCCCAGCATAGAAATGATGGCCAGGGAAAAGGCAATATCGGTAGCCATCGGAATTCCCCAGCCGTTTCCGTATTCCGTTCCTGAATTGAAAAACATAAAAATAACGGCCGGAACAAACATTCCACCAACTGCCGCAAAAATAGGTAGCGAAGCATTCTTAAATGAAGAAAGTTCGCCTTCAGCCATTTCCCTTTTAATTTCCAACCCTACCAAAAGGAAGAAAACAGCCATTAAACCGTCATTGATCCACAGGCTTACCGGATACTTCAAGTGAAAGATATCGGTTCCTGTTTCATGGTCTAAAAAATGCTGAAAATTTCCCGCGAAAGAGGAATTGGCAATGAGCAATGAGATAACGACACAAAAAATCAGAATCACCCCGGAAGACTGGCTGCTTTTGAGAAAATTTTTGAAGTACTGTGTCAGATTCATCTATATAATTATATTCGCCTTACTCTGGAAACCCCGTTGATATCTTTCAGCTTCGTAAAGGTCTGCTCGAGCTGGCTTTTATTTTTTACTTCGAGAATAATCGTTCCGGTAAAAACACCGTCATTGGATTCAATAGACATGCTCTTCATATCCATTCCCATCGAACCGCTGATGACCGTTGTAATGTCATTGATCATACCCATCCGGTCAAGTCCTTCAATCTCGATTTTCACCCTGTTTTTAAAGCTTTCCGCATTTACCCATTTGGCAGGAATCACCCGGTAGTCGTATTGGGCGCGGAGGTTGATGGCATTCGGACAGTTGTCGCTGTGGACCTTGATTCCGTCTGAAATCGTAATAAACCCGAAAATTTTATCGCCCGGAATTACCGTGCAGCATTTGGCATAGGTATAATTCAGTTTTTCCTCATCTTTCCCGAAGACGATCATATCGAGGTTCTGTTCCTTCGGCTCGATGAAAGCCGTATTTTTCGCCGGAGATTTCCTGAATCTTGAAAGCAGATTGTTGAATACATTCTTGCTTTCAATATACTTTCTTAAACTGCTTGCATCCAGTTCATTGGACTGGAATTTTAAGAACAGTTCCTGGGAAGTTTTAAGATTGAAGAATTTCTGCAGTTTGTTGATCTCTTCATCGTTAAAATTGATTTTTGCGTGACGGAGCTTCCGCTGTAGGATTTCCTTTCCGTCATCCACCAGCTGATTCTTCTGTGAGTTCAGGTAGCTCTTGATCTTGGATTTGGCTTTGGAAGTCACTACAAATTCCAGCCAGTCGGATTTCGGCTTCTGGTTCTGGGAAGATAAAATATCCACCTGATCCCCGTTCTGGAGAACATAGGAAATCGGAACCAGTTTCCCGTTGATTTTTGCACCTAAACACTTCATTCCCAGATCGGAGTGAACGGAAAAGGCAAAATCGAGAGCCGTAGCATTAGTCGGCAAAATTTTAATTTCCCCTTTAGGCGTAAAAACAAAAACCTCTTTGGAGTATAAATTAAGCTTGATGTTGTCCAGAAGTTCCGAAGTGGTCAGGTTCTGCTGCTGTTCAAGCACCTCACGGATTTCCGTTACCCAGTTTTCAAAGTTGCGGTCATCGGAACTCTGCTTATAGCCTTCTTTATATTTGTAATGGGCAGCCACCCCTTTTTCAGCAATTTCATCCATCCTTTCCGAACGGATCTGTACCTCGATCCACTTTTTATCAGGTCCCAGAACGGTTAAGTGTAAACTTTCATAACCAGTCGAACGCGGCTGGGTGATCCAGTCACGCATCCGGGAAGGGTTGCTGTGGTAAACATCCGTGACAATGGAATAGATTTTCCACGCCAGGAATTTCTCGTTCTTGGCATCCGATTTATAGATGATCCGAATGGCATAGTTGTCATATACTTCCTCAAAAGAAACCCCTTGTTTCAGCATTTTCCGGTAAATTGAAGAGATAGCCTTCGCCCGTCCTTTGATTTTAAAATGAAGGCCTTCTTCATGCAGTTTTTCCGAAACTTCCGTTTTAAATTCTTCAATATACCTTTCCCGGCTTTCCTTGGCAAGCTCGAGCTTTTCCGTAATCTCTTTATAGACGTCAGGATTATTATATTTCAGAGACAAGTCTTCAAGTTCGGACTTGATGTTATACAAACCGAGACGGTGGGCCATCGGGGCATAAATATAAACCGTTTCGGAAGCGATCTTTTTCTGCTTATCCGGCACCATGCTTTCCAGCGTCCGCATGTTGTGGAGACGGTCGGCAATCTTAATCAGGATCACCCGGAAATCTTCAGAAAGCGTCAGCAGCAGTTTCCGGTAGTTTTCAGACTGTACGGAAATGTTCTGGTGGTTCATGATGGAGATCTTCGTCAGCCCGTTGACGATATTCGCTATTTTCTCGCCAAAGATTTTCTTCAAATCTTCGTAAGTATAGTCCGAATCTTCGACCACGTCGTGCAAAAGCGCGCAGGCAATAGAAGTAGCTCCCAAACCGATTTCCGTCGCCACGATTTTCGCAACGGCGATGGGATGATAGATGTATGGTTCACCCGATTTTCTGCGCTGGTCCTTGTGGGCGTCCAGGGCAATGTCGAATGCTTTCCGGATGAGTTTGTTGTTTTCCTCATCCAAAGTTCTGTATGTATTAGAAATCAGATCCTTATATCTTGCAAGGATCTCTTTGTTTTCCTGTTCTAAGTCGTAACTCATTTGTGCAATAGCCTATATTAGACGAAAATACGAAATTTTCCGCACTTTTCAAAGCTAAAAAATCCGCAGAAAGCACTGCGGATCTTGGGTTATAGAATTTATCCTGGATTGTTAAAATTCATTTTCAGAATCCTCTTGGCCTGCAGAACGTTTTAAGCTTGTTCATTCAGACTTCGGATTTAATTTAAATACTTGTGAGCAATCCTCCGTATTTTTAATAATCGTAAAAGATATGGGTGATATCTTAAGCCGGTTGTAAATATAGGTTAATTTTTGATGTAATTTAATATTTTTTTAACAAAATTTAATATTTACAACTTGGATACGATTATAAGGACAGAAAAATTTAGTAAGAATAACTGAAAGTTTTCTCTTCTGATATGGTATCATGAACGACTATATCGGTTCAGGTGTTTTTGCTGTGCAATAGAGAAAATTCTGTCAAAAAACTTTAAGAGAATGACCTTCAATTGATCGTTCATAAGCTTACCTATATGATTTTTAAAAAATATCATTGAGTAAACATGGTTTATAGACCAGGTTAATATTTTCGCACAATCAAATTTAAATTTTCTCTATAAAAATGCTGAAAAAAGCGGACTTAAAAAGTCCGCTCCTATAATTTTTTAGTTTTAATTAAATTTTCTCATTTTTGATCTCTTCCACAATTTCAGGATTTAAAAGGGTTGTAATGTCCCCGAAATTACTGAAGTCGCCTTCTGCAATTTTTCGCAGGATCCTGCGCATGATCTTTCCGGAGCGGGTCTTTGGAAGCCCTGAAACAAACTGAATCTTATCCAGCTTGGCAATTGGTCCGATCTGATCGGCGATCAGCTGGTTGATTTCCTTTTTCAGGTTTTCCCGCTGTCTGCTTTCTCCGGTTTCCTTAAGAACGACATAGCCGTACAGAGCATTTCCTTTAATGTCGTGAGGGTAACCTACAATAGCGGATTCCGCCACTGCCGGATGCTGGTTGATGCTGTCTTCAATGGGCGCTGTCCCCAGGTTGTGACCGGAAACGATGATCACGTCGTCCACCCGTCCTGTAATCCTGTAATACCCGACCTCATCTCTCAAAGCACCGTCGCCGGTGAAATATTTACCCGGAAAAGCCGTGAAGTAGGTTTCTTTATACCGTTGATGGTCTCCCCAGATGGTTCTCGCAATTCCCGGCCATGGAAAACGGATGCACAGATTTCCGGTGACCTGGTTGCCCATAATTTCATTGCGTTTGTCATCCATCAGGACGGGCTGTATGCCCGGCAGCGGAAGGGTAGCATAGGTCGGTTTGGTAGGGGTAACGAAGGGCAGGGGTGAAATCATGATTCCTCCGGTTTCCGTCTGCCACCAGGTGTCAACGATCGGGCACTTTTTTCTTCCGACATGGTCGTTGAACCAATGCCAGGCCTCATCATTGATCGGCTCACCTACGGATCCGATGACTTTCAGGCTGCTTAAATCATGCTTGTCTACCCATTCCGCACTTTCCTTAGCTAATGACCGGATGGCAGTGGGAGCGGTGTAGAATTGGGTAATCTTATGTTTTTCAATCACTTCCCAGAACCGGTCGGGTTCAGGATAAGTCGGAACACCTTCAAAGATCACTGTTGTTGCCCCGTTTAACAGAGGCCCGTAAAGAATATACGAGTGGCCGGTGATCCATCCGATATCAGCCGTACACCAGTAAATATCATTTTCTTTATAATTGAAGACGTTTTTAAAAGTATAAGCCGTATAAACCATATATCCGGCGCAGGTATGCAGCATGCCTTTCGGTTTTCCTGTAGAACCTGAAGTGTACAGGATGAAAAGCGGATCTTCGGCATCCATGATCACCGTCACAAAATCCGGAGAAGCATTCTCATACAGTTCTTCCATCCGGAAATCCCGGCCTTCTTTCATTTTGATTTCGTTCTGTGTTCTTTTAACGACCAGCACTTTTTCCACGCTCGGTGTTTTTTCAAGGGCTTCATCCACGATGGCTTTCAGATCCAGTACTTTATTTCCCCGGTAGCTTCCGTCGGAAGTAATCACCATTTTCGCTCCGCAGTCGTTTACCCGGGAAGCAACGGCAGACGCGGAAAATCCGGCAAAAATAACGGAATGCACGGCACCCAGTTTGGCGCAGGCCAGCATGGTAACGGCCAGTTCGGGAATCATCGGAAGATAGATGCATACCCGGTCGCCTTTTTCGATGCCCATTTCTTTCAGGACATTGGCTGTCTTATTAACCCGCGTATATAATTCGCTGTAGGAAATATGCTGCGCTTCTTCTTTCGGATCATTCGGTTCCCAGATGATGGCGGTCTTATCGCCCCGTACGGAAAGATGCCGGTCCAGGCAGTTTTTGGTGATATTTAATTTGGCATTCTTAAACCAGGTGATTTTTGCTTCATTCATGTCGTATTTTACGACTTTGCTCCAACGCTGATACCAGACAAAATTCTGATCGGCTATTTTGTCCCAGAATTTTTTTGGATTTTTGATAGACTTTTTATATTCTTCAAAATAATGCGGTAAATCTTCTATCAGGTAGTTTCTCATATCCCTTTCGTTTTTATTTGAATTTTGTTATTTAAATGTATGCTTAATTTCTTGTTTGCGCTCTATAATCTCTGATTTTTTGCTGAATTTCCCCGATGATTTTTTCATCATCAATCGTCGATGGAATCTGGAATTCTTTACCGTCCAGCAAAGTGCGGATCAGCTTTCTCAGAATTTTTCCGGAGCGGGTTTTCGGCAGGCGCTTTACGGTCATCACATTCTTCAGACAGGCCACCGCACCGATTTTCTCACGCACCATCCGGATAAGGTCTTGTTCTACAGCCTTATCCGATATTTCAGAGCCATTTTTCAGCACAACTGCCGCAAAAGGGACCTGTCCTTTCAGATCATCATCGATGCCTACCACAGCGCATTCAGCCACATCGGGATGTGAGGAAACAATTTCCTCCATTTCGGAAGTCGAAAGACGGTGACCGGCCACATTGATGACGTCATCCACCCGTCCGGTAATGAAAATATAGCCGTCTTCGTCTTTTATGGCGCCGTCTCCTGAGAAATAATAACCTTTGTACTGCGACAGATAGCTGCTCTCGAAACGGTCATTATCATTCCAGATGCCGAGCAAGGCCCCCGGCGGAAGCGGAAGCCTGATAATCAGATAGCCTTCCTGATGGGCATCCAGTTCATAGCCGTTTTCATCAAAAATTTTGATGTCATATCCCGGAACCGGTTTTCCGGCGGAAGCTCTTTTGATTTTGTAATCAGCATCGGCAGTCATTAAACCGAGCATCGGCCAGCCCGACTCCGTCTGCCACCAATGGTCGATGGCAGGAACGCCGATGTGTTTTTCAAACCAGTCGAGAGTGGCGACATCGCATCTTTCCCCTGCGAGAAACTGCTTTTTAAAATGGTTTAAATCGTATTTTTTGACCAGTTCTCCGTCCGGATCTTCTTTTTTGATGGCACGGATGGCAGTAGGTGCCGTAAACATAACCGAGATTTTATATTCCGAAATTATTCTCCAGAAGGTTCCCGCATCGGGTGTCATCACGGGTTTTCCTTCGAAAATAACCGTGGTGTTCCGGTTGATGAGCGGTCCGTATACGGAAAAACTATGGCCCACCGCCCAGCCAAAATCGGACGCAGCCCAATAGGTTTCTCCGGGCTCTACGCCGTAGATATAAGTCATTGAAAATTTCAAGGCGGTGGCATAACCTCCGGTATCCCGGGTAATGCCTTTCGGTTTTCCCGTGGTCCCGGAAGTATACAGTAAGTAGAGTGGGTGGGTGGATTCCACCGCAACACAGCCTGCCGGTTCCGACTGCCGGACCAGTGCTTCATAATCGATCAGCCCGTCAAACATCTCATGCTGATTGTCTGCCAGTTTCCTGTTGTAGACGATGATGTTTTTCACTTTGTCCTGGGCCAGCTCAATCGCTTTCTCCACCAAAGGAAGATAAGGGATTCTTTTGGAAATTTCGATGCCTGCCGTTGCGGTAATGAGTGCTTTCGGCTTGCAGTCATCAATCCGCACCACCAGCTCATGCGGAGCAAAACCTCCGAAGACCACATTGTGGATGACCCCGATTCTTGCACAGGCCAGCATGGCAAATAAAGTCTGGGGAATCATCGGCATGTAGATCACGGCCGTATCGCCTTTTTGTAAACCCAGGGAAACCAAACCTCCGGCCAGTTTCGAGATTTCCTCTTTGGCCTGGGTGAATGTATATTTTTCCTTCTTACCGGTAACCGGCGAGTCATAGATAATAGCAACCTGCTCTCCGAAACCGTCTTCGATGTGTCTGTCGATACAGAGATGGCACATATTCAGTTCCCCATCGGCAAACCATTGGGGATAATCATTCTTGTCTTCTGAAAGAATCCGGCTGGGAAATTTGATCCACTGTATTTCCTGAGCCTGCTCCCTCCAGAAATTCTCTTTATCTTCTATGCTTCTTTTAAATAAATGTTCCGTATCCATCATACTTTTTTTTAAAATCAATCCTGGTCGTATTTATCATCTACCCATCATCATCCTTCGAGCATCTCCTCAATCTGCTGCATCAGTTTTTTGATCGAATAAGGTTTGGTAACGTAAGCATCGGCTCCCATGTCAAGCCCTTTTTGTATATCTTTCGGGTTGTTTTTCGCACTCAGGAAAATAACTTTGGTTTCTTTCAGTTTTTCGTCCTGTCTGATGATGTCCAGTGTGCTGTATCCGTCCAGGTTCGGCATCATGACATCAAGCAATATCACATCGGGCACCATGGTTTTTAAAAATTCCAGGACTTCCGTTCCGTCTCTGGCAATATAAACATCATAACCATTCTTCCTGAAGCTGTACTCCAGCGACATTAATATTTTGTGTTCATCATCTGCAATAATGATCCTTTTCATGTTTCTTTTTCTTTATTAAATGAAAACCCAAAGGGTTTAATTTTCCTCACTCTCATTTTGAGCAGGCAAGGTAACCGTAAAGGTCACGCCCAGCCCGCTGTTTTCTGCTTTTATGGTGCCGCCCTGTGCCTGAATGATTTTTTTGGAAATCGCCAGTCCCAGTCCGCTTCCGGCAGGTTTTAAAATATTCTGGCTTTTAGACTGGTAAAATTTATCAAAAATCATTTCCAGATCCTCTTCAGGAATATGTTTTCCGGTATTAAACAGGGTAATGACCAATTGGTTGTCTTTTTCGGCAAATTTAGACTGAATCGTTCCCTGCTCGTCCGTAAATTTCAAAGCGTTTCCTAAAATATTCTGAAAAAGCTGAATCATCCGGGCTTCGTCATATTTAAATAAGACCCGATGAATAAGATTGACTTCACTTACATGGATGTTTTTCTGATGAATCAGATGCAGGAGGGGATTCAATGCCTTTTTATAGGTTTCCAGAATGTTGTTTTCTTTAATATGCAATGCAATTTCCCCATGTTCCAGCTTGTCCAGATACAGGATGTCATTGATGATTTCACTCAGACGGTCGGATTCGGTAATGATGTTGTTCAGGAACTCCCGTTTAATATCTAACGGAATGTCATCGTCGTCTGCCAGGATTTCCCCGGCGGACCGGATAGCGGTAATCGGAGTCCTCAGTTCATGGGCAACGGAATCCAGAAAATCATCTTTCTGCTGGTCTTTAATAATTAAATTTTTATTGGCATTTCTCAGGTCGTCCGATAATTTTTTCAGTTCTTCCGATTGTTCCGTAAGTTTTTTATTAAGGATAATCGTTTCTTTGGATTCTTCCAGAATATTCAGGACTTCCTTCAGCGAAATTTTATCTTCTTTGGTAACGCCTTCAATTAAAATTTTTGCCGAAGCGGTGCCAATTCTTCCCGCCAGCAGGTTTTCCGAGAATTTGATAAATCTTGAATCGGCCGTCTCCGTTTGCGAGTCGATGTTGTATTTTAGATTAAAGATCCTCAGCGCCTGTTCGGTTTTCTTCTTTCCCAGAAATCGTTCCAGGATATTTTTGATGTCTGAAACATAAGCGGTTCCGCGCCATACAAAGGCGTTTTCATGATTTTGAATGTACTTGTCGATATCCACGTACAGCTCTGCGAAATTCCGTTCCCTGTAGTTTCCTTTGGTACTGACGGAGATGATGCTGAACAATCCGGAATTGACCAGAATTGACCAGAAGAAGATTTCCGGGATTCTTCCCAAAAAGGGAATGGCAAAAAAGCTGAACGCATGATATAAATCCCTCAAAATCCCTTTAAGTTCATGATTATAAGAAAAATAATACTGGGGGATAATTAAGCCGAAATAGCAGATGACCAGTCCGGCCAGTAATCCGGCGACCGCTCCTTTATAACTTCCTCGCCGCCAGAAAATTGCCCCGAAAAATGAAGGTGCCAGCTGCGCAATGATCACGAAGGAAATCAGTCCCACCGAATCCAGTGAAGTTTTTAAAATGAAATATTTGTAAAAAGCAAACGCCATGATGATCAGCGCGAAAATGCTGAATTTCCGGATGTTGGTAATGTTGCGGGTATTTTTTATTTCATTCTCTGCCTTAAATTTCCCAAGCAGTCCGTAGGGAATGATTAAATTGTTGGAAAGCATGATGGATAAAGTAATGGCAGAAATAATGATCATTGAAATGGAAGAGCTCAGCCCGCCGAGAAAAACACAGACCGTAATCCAGGTATTGTCGAAATGCTGCGGAATTAAAATAGAGTAGAACTCAGGATTTACGTTTTGCCCGTTGAAAATCAGCCTGCCCGCCCAGGCGATCGGGAAAATAAATACGGTAAAAATCAACAGGTACAGCGGGAAAAACCAGATGGCTGTCCTGATGTGCTTTTCCTGTCTGTTTTCAATGATGGCAGTGTGGAACTGGCGCGGCAATATGCAGATGGCTGTTCCCGAGATCAGGCACAGCACCATCCAGTTCAGGGCTCCTTCAATCCCGGTGAAGGTATTTTTTTCTTTAAAATCGGCAAATTTGCTTGCTCTTGTATAAATATCTGAAAATCCGTCAAACACAAAATAAATAACAAACAGTCCCAGAACAATAATAAAGAACAGTTTTAGAAAGCTTTCTAAAGCAATGGCTGAAATAATGCCCAGCCTTTTTTCCGAGGCATCTACATAGCGCGTACCGTAATACGATGAGAACAAGGCGATTAAAACCACTACAAATGTGGCATTGTCCGTTAAAATATTTTTTGAAATTTCCGTTTCGGTTACCAGGTGAAACGTTTCGGAAATAGCCTTGATCTGAAGGCCGATATAGGGTACAACCGCTAAAAGGCAGACGATGGTAATAATTGCACTCAGGCTTCTGCTGTTGCCGTATCGCAGCGAAATGAAATCGGCCAGGCTGCTGATTTTGTTAACCCTGGAAATTCTCACAATCCGGGTATTGATGTAGATCCAAGCCGGAATAATCATGATAGGACCAATGTAAATCGGAAGATAATTGAGCCCGCTGGTCGCCGCCACACCAATGCTTCCGTAATACGTCCAGGCAGTGCAGTAAACCGCAAGCGAAAGTGCATAGATGTAAGGATTGTTGATCCAGAGCTTGCTCTTCTTTCTTTCCGCCAGGTAGGCGACCAGAAACAAAAGGGCCAGGTAAAACAAAACCACGGTGAACAATGCGAAACTACTCATCATGCTTTTTTACGATTGCAAAAGAAATAATGATGGAAATCATCCAGACCGCGAAAATATACACCAGGATTATCGGGTAACCGAAAACTTCCCGCGAACTGTTGAACAGCAGCGATATGGGAATGCTGAAGGCGATCAGCAGCCCGATGCTCAGGATAATCAGTTTTTGTTCGTGTCTCTTTTTCATGATTGATGATTGATAAATGATGATTGACCATCCGGTGAAATTCAATCCGTCATTTACATTTTATAACTCTTCTTTTTGATATATGAATGAATGATAATTGATCTCCGGATGGAAGTTCATTCATCTTGGATCAATTATCATTCATTATTTATGAATCAGCTTTTCTCGTCAGCATATTCTCCTGTCAGGGCATAATAGCCGAAAATGGCCATTCCGCCCGAGATAATAGGCATCAGTACAAAAAGGATGATGATTCCGAAAACCAGATCTTCCTGTTTTCCTGAGCTTATTTTAGGAATTCCCAATACGGTTATCCCAAAATATCCCACGACCAGTGCAATGGTGATCCAGAGTAACCCTAATATTTTTTTTAGTCCGTTCATTTTAGTAGATTTAAAATTAATAAAAATTTGAATGCTTCAGCACTTAATCGTGAATATTGTTGTTCTTGTTTTTAAGATAAAATAATCCGATCAGCAAACACACTGAAGCAACACCTATCGGGTACCAAAGCCCTTCCAGATACCAGGTGGCGTGGCCCGCTTCTTTGCCCGTCGTTACCAGATAAGTAGCTACGGCCGGAAGCAGTCCCCCGAACACACCGTTTCCGATATGATAAGGCAGCGACATTGAAGTGTAACGGATCCTTACCGGGAACATTTCCACTAAAAATGCGGCTATTGGGCCATAGACCATCGTTACGAAAATGACCTGGATGAATACCAGAAATATCAGAAGCATATTGGTGTCGGTATTGATCTTAACGGATTGGGTTACTTTGGGTTCTTCCGCTTTTCCGTCTTTCATGACAGGGCCTGCAGGCGACCAGTGAACGATGCTGTCTTTTTTCATCAGCGTTCCGTCGGTGTAGGTCAGCTCTTTATGAAAGGTAATTAAACTGTCGGTGGCGATTTTGTCATGTACTTTTGCCGTTCTTTTTTCAACCAGGCCGCTTTCAGCTACCGTTTTGGATTTTAAATCGACACTTTTAAACATTTTATCGTAAATAGGGCGGTATGCCAGAATCGCAACCAGCATTCCCGTCATCATAATGGCTTTTCTTCCCACCTTATCGGAAAGCCATCCGAAAAATACGAAGAACGGCGTTCCCATCAGAAGCGCAATGGCCATCAGCTTGTCGACCTGTGCCGATTCGATGTTCATCACTTTTTGAAGGAAACTCATGGCATAAAACTGTCCCGTATACCAGATCACCCCTTGCCCCATTGCCGCCCCGAATAAGGCAAGCAAAACGAATTTAAAGTTGAATTTATTGCCGAAACTCTCTTTTAACGGATTTTTGGAAGTTTTTCCTTCACTTTTAGCTTTGGCAAAAAGCGGGGATTCTTTCATGTTTTTTCTGATGATATACGAGACACCAACCATCAAGATCGAGATCCAGAAAGGAACCCTCCATCCCCAGTTGTCGAAATCTTCAGCCGATAAGGTGCTTTTGGTAATTAAAATAATGATCAGTGAAATAAAAAGCCCTGCCGTTGCAGTAGTCTGGATCCAGGAAGTCCAGTATCCCCGCCGGTGAGGCTGGGCATATTCTGCAACATAGGTGGCGGCGCCTCCGTATTCTCCACCCAATGCCAGTCCCTGCAGCAATCTTAAAATTAAGACCAGGACCGGTGCCATAAATCCGATGGTTTCATAGCTTGGAATACATCCGATCAGGAAAGTGGAGAATCCCATGATCAGTAAAGTAA
The DNA here is from genome assembly GCA_022701545.1 of Weeksellaceae bacterium. Taxonomy (GTDB): domain Bacteria; phylum Bacteroidota; class Bacteroidia; order Flavobacteriales; family Weeksellaceae; genus Chryseobacterium. The sequence continues at coordinate 24,252 of JAKOOG010000208.1, forward strand.
CCAGGAACGTGTATTTTCTTCCGATAAGGTCTCCCAGTCTTCCGAAGAACAATGCGCCGAAAGGCCTTACCACAAATCCTGCGGCAAAAGTCGCCAGCGTGGATAAAAATGCGGCAGTAGGATTATCTGCAGGGAAAAATTTTGTCGATAATACGACGGCAAGGCTCCCGAATATATAGAAGTCGTACCATTCGATCAGGGTGCCGAGGGAGGAGGCGGTGATAACGCTCCAGATCGTGCGGTTTTTCTGCTTCTCAGTCATGTTTTGATAAGCATCGTGATGATTTTCGCTCATAGGGCTTGGTTTAGTGTTGGTTGAAATTGAAATTGAGTTTTCTGAAATTTATTTTGACGGCTGGGGCCGACGGTCTACAGGTAAATCTGGAACTGTACAATGAATTCCCCTTTTGAAGAAGGGCTTTCCGTCGGGCTTGTATACACCGGCCTTGTCGAGTACTGGGTGGTAATTTTGGCGTGGTGGCCGTCCAGGAACCAGTTGGCGCCGATATCGAATTGGGAAGAAGATTTGTCTAATGCTTCGAAACTTTTGTGCGTATAGGCTGCAAAAGGCTGAATCCTGATTTTTGGTTTTTCCGCCTGGCTGGGTAATAATAATCCGGCCTGCGCATAGATCATATTGCCTGTACCGATGGTCGGTTGTATATTCCCGGGGCCGGCAATGGCTTTCTGGCCGATAAAGTTCGGATCGGAAGCAGCAATATTCATGATTCCCAGATTTCTTAGGTAATTCGGACCGAACTGGTAATTGTAATAACCGGCATACGCGGAAACCGCCATTTTATTTTTGGCATTTCCCAAAGGAATGTCGGCAAAAGCATCAACAGCCACCAGCGTAATGTCATGCTTTTCGATGTTTGAATTCACGGAAGTCCGTGTTCCGTCTTTCTGATGATAAAATCCTGCGCCTACATTGAAAACTTTTTTCGTTCCCAGGTACGAACCTACTTTAAAAGGAAGAAGATTCGATTCTTCATCCAGAAACTGGTATTCCACATAGCCTGCTTTTGAAAAATTCGGATTTCCATTGTTATCGACCGCTACGGCTCTTGAGGGATCGGTAACGTTAGCAGGGGTGAGATCCGTTGCAAAAGGCTTGTTCAGACTGAAACGGTATTCCAGCTTTCCGTATTTTCCTTTGGCAAACATCCCCAGCTGGCGGGCAAACTGGTCGGAATTATCAATCAAAGGCCAGGTAAAAACAGGAGAATCTACGGTAAGGAAATTCAGCGTAGAAGCCATCGTCATCCTGGAAAGTCCCATATAATAATGCAGCCCGGCTCCTAAGGATAAGCTGAATTTTCCGGCTTCTCCGGGCAGGAACACGGCGTATTCGTTCCAGGCATCATGGAAAAACAGCTGGGTCTTTTTTCCGTTGCCGTTTCCTCCGGTGCCGGTGGTTCCGGGTGCTCCGCCGTTGATGAAGGTTTGATTGTTAATTCCAAAATGAAGCATAATCATGTATCTTTTGGAAATCTGTGCGTATGCCAGGGCACGAAGCCGGCGGTTTCCTAAGCTCCATGAATTGTCGGTAGGTTCTCCGCCCACCATACTCCCGGGATTCATTTCAGTATTTCTGAGCCAGAACTGATCCCATAAAATAAATCTTACGTATTTGTCGCCCTGTTGATTCAGGTTGAGTTTTAATCCACTTCCATAATCCGGCGAACCTTGGGAATATAAAGAATTGCTGATTAAAGCTAATCCGATAAAAGTGAGTAATTTCTTCATAAATTATCAATTTTTGGCGTTGTTTTTTATAAAAGCCAAATTGTAATTAATAATTTAGTTATGAAAATTTAATATATATTACTGCTAAGAGTATAGGTGTAAATTATAAGTTATCAGTTATAAATATTAATCACAGATTATTAAGCAGCGGTTATGAGTAGCAGCTTATGTCTTAAACACCTGTATTAAAGGATGAAAAAATAATACTGCAGGTTATTATAAGGTTTTGATTTGTTTTTAGTTATATTATTTTAATTCCTAACTAATAACTTATACTTTATGACTTATTTCTTAAACCTTTCCCATTTGATCAGCATGTATTTGTCCGCAAACTGCGTAATAATGAGCCCTGAATTTTTAATATTTTCTTCTTTTGACATATAGTCGATCAGCTCATTCTGCTTCAGGATTTTGTAAACGGGATGGAACTCCGAGTGAGGCGGCCGGGTGATGTTGTATTTTTTGATCCATGAGCTGATGGTGACGTGGGAAACCCCGATGATCCTTTCGATTTCACGGAAGCTCAATCCTTCAAGGTACAGCTGTAAGGCTTTGGTAACGTAATAATCATCAATCTGTTTTCCTAATTTTTTTACGGTAAAATAATACCCGCAGTCTTTACAGAGAAAGCGCTGTTTTTCGTTAACGATTCCGCTTTTTACGACCTTGGTACTGTTGCATTTGGGACATTGGTTTTCCATGTCTATATCTTTTTAGCAAATATATAATAATTTAGCAATATGTTAATTTAACATAAAGATAAATTAACTTTTTAATAATATTTTAAGCTAAAAATTATCTTCATAATTTGCTTTTTAAAGTAATAATATTTTAAATTTGCTGAAAAATTCAGATAAATACATGAATATAGAAGTTTCCTCATCCATTCATCTGATGTATGTGAATGAAATACAGCAGGAAATGTATGATTCTGCACAGCGCAGAGGAACGGGGATCGCAAAGCGCTCCATCGAATATCTCAGTAAAAAGATTACTGAAGGGAACGCGGTAGTCGCGACGGATAACGGAAAATGGGTAGGGTTCTGTTATATAGAAACCTGGTCCCACGGTCAGTTTGTAGCCAATTCCGGGTTGATTGTCTCGCCGGATTTCAGGCATTTGGGTGTGGCTACCCTGATCAAGGATAAAGTGTTTGCTCTGTCCCGGAACAAGTATCCGGAAGCCAAGATTTTCGGATTGACCACCGGGCAGGCAGTCATGAAGATCAACAGCGATCTCGGGTACAAGCCGGTCATTTATTCCGAACTCACCCAGGACGAAGAATTCTGGAACGGCTGTAAAAGCTGTGTGAATTATGACATCCTGATGAAAAAGGAAAGGAAAAACTGCCTTTGTACGGCCATGCTTTTCGTTCCTGAAAATAAAAAAAAGAACAGTGCTGAAAATAGTCAGCCGGATAATCGATACAATAATGAGCAAGAAAGTAGTTTTAGCGTTTAGCGGAGGCCTGGATACCTCTTACTGTGCCAAATATCTCAGCGAAACCCTGGGGTATGATGTGTATGCAGTTACTGTAAACACCGGAGGTTTTTCTAAGGAAGAAGAAAAAGAATTGGAGAAGAGGGCCCTGAATCTCGGGGTGAAAGAATACAGGTGCGTTGCGGCTCAGGAAGACTACTATAATTCTTGTGTCAAATATCTGATTTTCGGGAATGTGCTGAAAAACAATACCTATCCACTGTCGGTAAGTGCGGAACGTACCATCCAGGCGCAGGAAATTGCCAAATATGCAATGGAAACCGGAGCTGATGCCATCGCCCACGGAAGCACGGGAGCCGGAAACGATCAGGTGCGTTTCGACCTGATCTTCCAGGTGATGTGTCCGGAGGTGGAAATCATTACGCCGATCCGTGACCTGTCTCTGTCCCGCGAGGAGGAAATTGAATTCCTGAAAAGCCATGGTTATGAGATGGAGTTCCGGAAAGCACAGTATTCCGTAAATAAAGGACTCTGGGGAACTTCGGTAGGCGGAAAAGAAACGCTGACTTCCCGGAACAGCCTTCCGGAAGAGGCTTTTCCTTCGCAGGTTAAAGAAACCCAACCTTCGGAGCTGGAAATTGAATTTAAAAACGGGGAGGTTACCGCAGTAAACGGAGAGAATTTCGAGCATCCGGTCGATGCCATCCAGAAAATCGAACAGCTGGCTTCCGTTTACGGCATCGGCCGTGATATTCATGTCGGCGATACGATTGTAGGCATTAAAGGCAGGGTAGGTTTTGAAGCGGCGGCGGCCTCCGTGATCATCAAGGCACATCATTTACTGGAAAAACATACGCTTTCAAAATACCAGCAGATGATGAAATCCCAACTGTCCGATTGGTATGGGAACTGGCTTCACGAAGCGCTTTTCCTTGATCCCGTGATGAGAAATATCGAATCTTTTTTGATAGATTCCCAGAAAGCGGTAAGCGGCAAAGTATTCGTAACCCTTCATCCGTACCGGTTTGTTTTAAACGGAATCGAATCCGTACATGATTTAATGTCCGATCAGTTCGGAAGCTACGGAGAAGCCAACAGGGCCTGGACCGGCGATGATGTGAAAGGGTATACTAAAATCGTAAGCAATTCATTGAATATATACCATCAGAT
>JAKOOG010000329.1 GCA_022701545.1 Weeksellaceae bacterium
TGAAATGTGTCCGGCAGCTCCTGACTTTTAATAAGGTTGTAGATGAAATTTTTACCGGTATCGTAAATTTCGAAAACCAAACCCGGAAGCCCGGAGAATTTGAAAGGCCCTTCATTAAAAGGAATCTCCCTGCTGAACCAGGCCACCCAGTTTCTTCCTCCAAACTTTGCCGTCGCTTTTTGCAGCGTATATTGCTGGACCTGCTTGGTTTCGCCGGAGATGTTCCAGGTTATTTGGTCGGTTGTTTTAAATGAATAATATTCAAATTTGATATTGATGAAATTTTCATTTTCATAGGTATTCTTTTTTCTCTTTACCACCTGACCGGTCATATCGATATGCCTGTTGTCCATATTTCCAAACTTTTTATTCAGGGAATCGGCTACCAACAGGTCTTTCCCATAAAATTTTACTTCTTTGGAACCGATATCCAAAATCATGTTGTATTTCTGATAATCTGTGTCGGTAGAATCCATTTTTAACTGAAGCTCATAAATAAACCGGTGCGTTTGTGCGTTCAGGCTCATGATCATCAACAGGCAAAAAAGTTGTAAAATTTTTTTCATTATTTATATTTTGGTGCGGCTTTTATCTGAAATAGGCATGTTCAAGAATATATTTTTTACTTATTTTAATGCTTTCAAACATATCCTTATCACTTGAATCCTGCTCCAGAAACCAATATTCAAGGCCGGCTTTGTCACGGGCTTCGAAAATCCTCTTAAAATCGATGGTTCCGTTTCCGATTTCGGCAAAATCCTTTGAGCCTGCTTTCATATCTTTCACATGCCACAACGGGAAACGTTTCGGATGATTTTCAAAGTAGACCAACGGATCAATGCCCGCTTTGGCCATCCAGTACAGATCAAGCTCCATTTTTACCCGTTCCGGGGAAGAATGTTTTAAGATAAAATCATAGACGGTGCCCGATTCATCAAATTTTTCAAACTCAAAATCATGGTTGTGATAAGCAAATTGGATCCCTGCCTTATGAGTCGTTTCCCCCGACTGATTCAACAGTTCCGGAAGCTTTCTGTAATTTTCCGTAGTCCTTTCTTCAGGAAAAAGATAGGAACAGACCATATATTCCGCACCGATGGCATGAAGGTGTTCCACCGACTGTTCCCAACTGTTCAGCAAAGTTCCGCGGTCGTTATGGAGAATTCCGGTGGTGTGGTGGGAACTGATGACTTTCAGCCCGGTATTTTTAAGGATCGACTGAAACTCGTTCCGGGTTTTACCAAAGAATGTCCCGTTGTAGCCGTAGACTTCCAGTCGGCTAAAACCTAAGCCGGCCAGTCTTTCCAGTGTTTTTTCCAGGTCTTCGGAAATCGCATCGCGTACGGTGTATAATTGAATAGCCAATGTGTTTGTATTGCTTTTAAAGTTGGAAGTCCCGCATGAATACAATCCCAGGAACCCCAGTGAAGAAAGTCGGATAAAATCTTTTCGGTGCATGTTATAAAAACGGTTTCATTTCGTCTTCGATCTGGGTCCGGAGCTGCATCAGGCGGATCGCGTACTTTTCCTTCTGTTTTTCGTCTTCGGTTTCAGGTGTCCATTTGGGAACGGGAAGCTTCTTGCCGTTTTCATCCACCGCTACAAAAACGATGATGCAGTGGGTTTTCTTATCGAATTTCGGCTGTTTCAGGTTTCTTGAAGATACATTGATGGAAATATGCATGCTCGAAGAACCCGTATAAATAACCTGTGCCTCCACTTTTACCACTTCCCCGATCTTGATCGGCTCATAAAAACGGATCCCGCCCACATAAACGGTAACGGAATAATTTCCGCTCCACGTCGTGGCGCAGGCATAACCCGCCTGGTCAATCCATTTCATAACACTTCCGCCATGTACATTCCCTCCGTAGTTCACATCCGATGGCTCTGAAATAAACTGAAAGGTAACCGGTTTGTTTTCCATCCTTTTAAATTTGAATAAAGGTATTTATAATTTTTAAAAGTTTGGATTAAATCTTACTTTTGAAAACCGAAATATAAATAAACTCCTGAAAATAACAATGAAAAAAGTATTCTACCTGAAAACCTGCGATACCTGCCGAAAGATCCTTGCCCAATTCGACCTTACCGGCTGGGAAATCCGGGAAATCAAGAAAGAGCCGGTGACAGAAAGCGAGCTTGCGGAAATGTATGAGAAAACCCAATCGTATGAAGCCTTATTCAGTAAAAAGTCCACCCAGATCAAACAAAGGGGACTGGAGGTAAAATCCCTGACAGAGAATGATTTTAAAGATTTATTGCTGGATCATTATTCGTTTCTGAAACGTCCTGTTTTTACAACGGATGAGCAGATTTTTGTCGGAAATGATAAGAAAAATCTGGAGGAACTGAAGATGTTTTTCGGAGTATAAGATTAATAAGTGATTGAATGTAAACCTCATAGGTTTCAAAAACCTATGAGGTTTTTTTAGGATCAGCGATGGCCTATCAATCAGAGCAGGTTTTGTGATAAAGGAATGATAAACCTAACGGGTTTTGAAAACGCGTTAGGTTTTGCTGATCCGAGAAGCATATCCGGAAGACCGGAAGTCGAACATCCGGCTACATCCTAGCCCGGATAGGAACGGCATCCTTTTTTGTTTTTTTGACTGATCCCGATCCTTACAGGCCGAAACCTTGTAAAACAAAAAAGATACAGTGGATAGCCGGATTAAGCTCCTGAAAAAACAAAACCTGCAACGAGGCAGGTTTTGGGTATTTTAAACACTTAAACTTTGTCAAAGATTCTGAACCTTTAAAAAGTAAGGGTAAATATTTACACGAAAGGTGCTTTCACTACTTTGGCCGGAATGTTTTTATTTCTTACCTGGATAAAGATTTCAGAACCCAGCTTGAAGTGCGGTTTGTCTACATATGCAAGTCCCAGACCTACTTTTTTCATCGGCGACTGGGTACCGGAAGTTACTTTTCCGATCACGTTGCCTTCGGCATCTACTACCGGATAGTCGTGTCTCGGAACCCCTTTGTCGGTGAGTTCAAAACCAACCAGCTTTCTGGTCACGCCTTCTTCTTTCTGCTTGGCGAAGGTTTCTTTGGAAACAAAATCCTTGTCGAATTTCGTGATCCATCCCAAGCCGGCTTCGATCGGGGAAGTGGTATCGTCGATGTCGTTTCCGTACAGGCAGAATCCTTTCTCAAGACGCAGGGTATCTCTGGCAGCCAGTCCGCAAGGAATAATGCCTTCTTCAGAACCGGCTTCGATGATGGCATCCCAAAGCTGTACGGCATTTTCATTATTGAAATAAATTTCGAAACCTCCGCTTCCGGTATATCCTGTGTTGGAAATGATCACGTCATTTACTCCTGCTACGGAACCTACGGTGAAGTTATAATAAGGGATTTCCGAAAGGTTGGTTTCCGTAAGTTTCTGAAGGATTTCTGTCGCTTTCGGACCCTGAACGGCAAGTAACGACATATCGTCCGAAGCGTTCGTCATTTTTGCCCCGAAGGTATTGTATTTGGAAATATGGTTCCAGTCTTTATCGATGTTTGAAGCATTGACTACCACAAAGTATTTGTCGTCCTCCATCTTGTAAACGATCAGGTCGTCCACGATCCCTCCGTTTTCGTTCGGAAGACATGAGTATTGTGCTTTTCCGTTTTCAAGCGCATCCACATTGTTTGTGGTTACGTACTGTAAAAGTTCTTTGGAACCTGCCCCTTCGATGAAAAACTGTCCCATGTGGGAAACATCGAACAGGCCTGCCTTTTCTCTTACGGCAAAATGTTCTTCGGTAACCCCTGAGTATTGTACAGGCATTTCAAATCCTGCGAAAGGTACGATTTTAGCGCCTAGAGATGCATGCTTGTCGTACAATGCTGTTTTCTTCATGTTTAATTTTTATTTTATTTCTTTATTTTAAAACTGTCGAAAGCTTCGTTGAAAAGCTTCATGTAATTCCCGTTCCAGTATTTCTGGCCGCAGTTGATGGTTACCAGAAACAGGTCTTTGTCTTTCTGCAGGACCTTGGTGATCCAGAACAGCTTTTGTTGATCATCAAAATACTCATACCGGTATTCGGTGTAGCCTTTTTTCCCGCTTTTGGATTTGATCCTGCTTTCGTCATCCGACGATTTATAAAGGGCAAGGATAAATTTTTTGGTTTCAGCTTTCGGGAGATTCAGGTCGTGGTATTCTGAAATGGTGATGGCCCCGACTTCGTTGCTTGGGAAAATATTGATGATGTTGCTGTCGTCCGTTACTTTCCAGCCTTCCGGAAGGGTGATGGAATAGTTCTCCTGTTCATAGACTTTCGTAGGAACCGACTGGGAAAATACCAGCAATCCTGTAAAAAGCAACATGGCTGCAATTAATCTTTTCATCGGTTCGAAAAATGGTGTTTGTATTCTTCCAGGATAATCTTGAACCATTCCGTAAAATGTTCCGGCTGTCCGGCCATTTCCCGATCCAGGTCTTCCATGGAAACGTAGCGGACTTCCTCTACTTCTTCGGTATTCAGGTGGAATTCATCTTCAAAAATACCGGTAAAAACATGGTCGAGCTCATGTTCCCAGAGCCCGTTTCCGACATCGGCTTTGTAGATGAAATTAAATTTTTCAGAAAGTTCCGCATCAATTCCGAGTTCTTCTTTTAGCCTTCTTCGGGCACCTTCAAGATAGGTTTCATCGATTCTGGGATGCGAGCAGACCGCATTGGTCCATTTCAGCGGGGAATGGTATTTGCCGGAAGCCCTTTTCTGAAGCAGCATTTCGCCTTTCCGGTTGAATAAAAAAACGGAGAAAGCACGGTGCAAAAGGCCGTTAACGTGGGCCTGCTGCTTTTCCATAAGACCCAGAACTTCATCTTCGGGATTCACTAAAACTACGAATTCTTCCATTTCTACAAATGTAAGTGTAATAAATGTATTTTGGAAATTTTTGGTAAAACATCATCTTTTTTAGAACAAAGCTCTGCCGATCTGCTGAAGGAAATTGTTATTGATAGCCGATGCAATTGTTAAATGGAAAAGCCGTTTTCCAAATGGTAAACAGTTAAATAAAAATTACTTCACGTCTTTCCAGATATTACGGTGAAGGGTTTCTATCGTATTCCCTTTGATGATGAACTGGTCCGGCCCTTTGATGTAGCCGGTTTCTCCATGGCTGTAAGTCATTAAACTATAATTGACCGTTACCGTATCACCTTTCTGTTCGAAATTCAGAGCCTGAAAATCCGAGAAATTGGATGAAGAATTCGGCGTCTGATAAAAATCCTGCTCAATCAGCTGATTTGCTGCGGCATCTTTTGAAACCATTTTTTCACCAGCTCTTTCTGTGCCTGCGAGCCCTGTTTTCCAAGACCCAGAGCCGTTGTAAGTCCGCAACTTCCTTTTTCGCAGCCGGAACCTCCGAGTCCGCTGTATAAAGCAGCGAGTGCTTTTAAAGGTTCCGGGAGCTTGGCAATATCATCAGTATTAATTGTACCGGGACTATCTTTGGCTCCGGTAATCAAACGGTATGTTTCTGTTTTGGACTGCTCCTTAATTTCTTGAACCGGAGTTCTGTCTTTTTCAGGCGGTGTAATCACTACCGTATCAGAACTTTTCAAAACCGGTTTTTCCTTATTATTGTTTTTGCTGCATGAAAAAAGAGTAAGAATACAAATTCCAAGGGCCAGCGGGTAAATTTTCATAGGTAATTCTATATTTTAGGTTCTGCAAAAATACCATAATAAACGGCTGAAAAGCTTTTGTAATCGTATAAGAATAAAAATTTAAGGTAAAATATTAAAAGCGGGATAATTGCCGACATCATTTATAAAATAAATGTTTTTTGAGTAAAAAATTAATATAAAGCAAGATTAACAAGCCTTTTTACAGTAAAAACCCTAACTTTGTGGCTCAAATTTTTATGATGGAATTAGAATACATAGATCACTTGAGTCCGATTCTGAAGGACGGCGTAAAAAATTACTTGATTGATATCGACGGAACCATTACCGAAGACGTTCCCAACGAAGAACCTGAAAGAATGGTGACCTGTGAACCTTTCCCGGATGCCCTGGAAACCATCAACAAATGGTACGACGAAGGGCACCAGATCTGTTTCTTCACTTCAAGAACCGAAAACCTTAAGCAGATTACCATCGACTGGCTGGATAAGCATGGGTTCAAATACCACAGCGTATTATGCGGGAAACCGAGGGGAGGCAATTATCACTGGATCGACAACCATTTGGTGAGAGCGACAAGATACAAAGGGAGATTTACCGACCTTGTGGAAAAGCAGGTGACAATTGAGGTATTTAAAGAAGACGAAGAATAAAAAATTTACCGGAAAGATTAAACGATTAAATATTGCGGAAGCAGGATTAGCATTTATTCTTTTTAATAATTAAATCAATAAAAAGTTTTATGAAAGTTTTAGCAAACGACGGCCTGGACCAGTCCGGGATTGATGCATTAGCGGAGAAAGGTTTTGAAGTAATTACCACAAAAGTTCCGCAGGAGCAGCTGGTGGATTATATTAATGAACATAAGATCCGTACGGTTTTGGTGCGAAGCGCTACGCAGATCCGCAAAGACCTTATCGACCGCTGCCCTTCAATCGAGATCATCGGAAGAGGAGGAGTGGGAATGGATAATATTGATGTAGACTATGCAAGGGAAAAAGGAATTCATGTCATCAATACTCCTTCGGCTTCTTCAGAATCCGTTGCCGAACTTGTTTTTGCTCACTTGTTTTCAGGAGCGAGATTTTTGCAGGAATCCAACAGACAAATGCCATTGGTAGGTGACACCGAGTTTGCCGGCCTGAAAAAAGCTTATGCTGCCGGGATCGAGCTGAAAGGCAAAACCATCGGGATCGTAGGAATGGGAAGAATCGGGCAGGAAGTTGCTAAAATTGCCCTGGGTTTGGGAATGCGCGTAATCGCTGCCGACAGCAACGTCGGAAAAGCTAGTATTAAAGTGAAATTCTACAACAACCAGTTCATCAACGTGGATATCGAAACGGAACCGCTTCAGGATGTGCTGAAACATTCGGACTTTATTACCCTTCACGTTCCGGCTCAGAAAGACGGATACATGATCGGGAAAAATGAGTTTGAAATCATGAAAGACGGAGTGGCGATCGTAAACTGTTCCAGAGGAGGCGTTATCGACGAATCGGCCCTCATTGAAGCTTTGAACTCAGGAAAAGTGAGATTTGCAGGGCTTGATGTATTCATCAATGAGCCGACGCCTGCAAAAGAAATTCTTACGCATCCGAAAATATCCATGACTCCGCACACCGGTGCTTCTACACTGGAAGCGCAGGACAGGATCGGGCTTTCGCTGGCAGAGCAGATTTGCAGCATTTTACAGATTCATTAAAAAATTCACTATTGCAATAAACAACAAAGCACTTCATCCGAAGTGCTTTGTTGTTTACAGAGGCTTAAAACTAATTTTATCCGGATACCACCCGTCAAAAGTTCAAAGGATTTCCGATACCACCCGGAATGATGTGAGGTTATATCGCTTATACATTTAAACTAATAATTAGACCGAATCGGATAAAAGATTTTAAAACTTTTAAGTACTTTCTTTAGCATTAAACATCTAACTTTTTGCAGCATCAATATCTTTTGTGACTATTGCGGTTAATAAAAAGTTTAGACATCCTATTTATAAACTGTTTTTGTTTTTCAACAGGTCACGGATTTCTGCCAGGAGTTTCTGGTCTTCCGTCGGCCCTGCAGGAACTACCGGTACCGGCTCGGGCTTTCTTTTCAGTTTATTGATTGCTGTAATCAAAAGAAACAGCACCAGAGCCACGATGAAGAAGCTGATCACTGCGGATAAGAAACTTCCGTATTTTACGCCGTTCCAGGATAGTTCAGCAATATTTTTCACATTGGCTTTTTCCAAAGCCGGATTTAAAAGCAAGGGGGTAATGATATCATCCACAAATGATTTTACAATTGCGCTGAATGCAGCCCCGATGATGACCCCAACTGCAAGGTCAAGGACATTGCCCTTAAAGGCAAATTCTTTGAATTCTTTTACAAATCCCATAACGTATTTTTTTAGTTTATTATTCAGAAAAATAAAGGATTAAGTTACAAAAAAAAATTAATTCTTTTATTCTGGATATAAATTTTTAACGGATTAATTAAAAAAAGTAATTTTATTCATACCACAGGGTAATTTTTTATAGCATTAGTTTTCGTAAATTGCTGATGAAACACTAATAGCATTATATATGAAAATCTTTACAGCAGAGCAAATTCAAAAGGGCGACCGGTATACTATTGAACATGAACCCGTTCTTTCTATACAGCTGATGGAGCGGGCCGCGGAATCCTGTGTCAACTGGATCTTTGAAAACTGCAAGAACCACCGGAATTTTGCTATTTTCTGCGGCAGCGGGAACAACGGCGGCGATGGTTTCGCTATTGCCCGGATGTTGTACCAGAAAGGTTTTGATATTGACGTATTTACCAATTCCAAAGCTAAATTTTCTCCCGATGCCCAAAATAATTTCCGGGAGTTAAAAGAAATTTCCGGAATTTCCGTAAGGGAATTTAAGGAAGCAGGAGAGTATCGTTTCGACAGCAGGACCGTAATTATCGATGCACTTTTCGGAACAGGATTGTCAAGACCGCTGGAGGGCGAATTCAAAGACCTGATTGAATTATTAAATGCAACGGCCAATATCAAGATCTCCATCGATCTTCCCTCGGGACTTTTCGCCGATTCGGTTTCGCCGGAAAGCACCGCTGTTTTTAAAGCCGATTATACCCTGAGCTTTCAGTTCTGGAAAAGAACATTTCTTCATCCTGAAACCGGAAAATATGCCGGACAAGTAAGGATTCTCGATATTCATATCAGTGAAGATTACATTGCCGAAACGGAAACGGATAATTTTGTGATCAATGATAAAGCCGTGAAGCAGATTTTCAGGCCGAGGCAGGAGTTTTCCCACAAAGGCACTTACGGAAAAGTGATCATCGTCGGAGGAAGCTATGGCAAGATGGGTGCTGCGGTTTTATCAACAAAAGCGGCACTGAAGACCGGTGCCGGTCTTACTTTTACCCTGGCTCCGAAATGCGGCTACGGGGTTTTACAGACGTCTAATCCGGAAGCGATGTTCATGGAAGGGGGAACCGATAACATTAACCGTATTGAAGTGGATGATCAGGCCGTTTACGGAATCGGGCCCGGCTTGGGAACCGATAAAGAAACGGTGAAAGCCTTTCTTGCTTTTTTGGAAGGACAGTCCAAACCCCTGATTCTGGATGCCGACGCGCTTAATATGATTTCACGGGACTCTAAGAATATACAGCTTATCCCGGAAAAGTCGATCATCACCCCCCATCCGAAAGAATTCGAAAGGCTGTTCGGAGCAACTGGAAATTCTTTCGAGCGGGTAGAGCTGGCGAAGGCGAAGGCGAAAGAACATCATCTTTATATTGTTTTAAAAGATCACCGGACCCAGGTAGTAACCCCTGAAGGAAAGGTATTTTACAACATTACAGGAAATTCCGGACTGGCAAAGGGCGGAAGCGGGGATATTTTAACGGGGATCATAACATCGTTTTCCGCACAAAACTATACCCAGGAAGAAGCTGCCATTCTGGGCGTCTGGTTTCATGGCCGGGCTGCAGAATTCGCAGCGGAAAAATATTCCAAGGAATCAATGCTGCCGACCGATGTAATTCACGAATTCGGAAACGTCTTTACGGAATTAAACAATCTGGTGGTAAGAGCATTATAAAATCAAAAATTTGAAAATCGTTATAACCCGGCCTGGAGATTTTTAAGATCTAAAGTTTACTTTTCACGACGCATCGTAAAAAGGTGGCAAAGAATCAGCCGCCTGATCTGATCTGGAGTAATTGTCATCGGTGTGCTTTATTAATGTTTGCTGTGGTTTCTCTAGAATGAGCAATATCTTTTGTTGCTTTTACGATTAAATAAAAAAGGCAAGTTTGTATCGTACAAACTTGCCTTTTTTTATTTTGAATTATTTTATTACTCTGGTTTTTCGTTTTCCGCCTGAGTAATTCTGAATTTTTTGGAAACCACCATGATGATTACTCCGGCGATCATGAAAGGAATGGATAAGATCTGACCGGTATTCAGCCCTCCGAACTGGATGAATTCGTCACCCTGAGGTTCTTTCAGGAACTCTACAAAGAACCGGATGGCCCAGAGAATAATGAAGAACAATCCGAAAAGCCATCCCTGCTGGTATTTTTTGTTGGTTTTTCTGTACAGAATCCACAGCAGCACAAAGAGGCATACATATCCGAAAGCTTCAAACAACTGGGCCGGATAACGGGGAACCGTTACGCCGTATTCGCTGCTTTGCTGCGGGAACAGCAAGGCAAAAGGGGAATTGGGATCGGCCGGCTTTCCGATAATTTCCGAGTTGAAGAAGTTCCCTAACCTTACGAATGCACCGCCCAGGGAAACTACAATTCCCAAACGGTCATATACCCAGAACGGATTCTTTTTAATAATTTTAAATGAATAATATAAGGTGGTAAAGATCAGGGCTATGGTTGCCCCATGGCTTGCCAATCCCGAAAATCCGGTAAACTTTAAGCCGTTTTTGGTGCTGATCGGCAGAAATACACTCCAGAAATCTTCTTTGAAAAGCTCCGGCTGATAAAAAATAACATGTCCCATTCTTGCCCCTAAGATGGTTCCGATCAGGGTCCAGGTGAAGAGCGGCTCCAGATATTTCTGGTTAACGTTGTCAATCTTGAAAATCCTGCTCATCAATACATATCCGAAACCGAATGCGAAAATGAACATAAGGCTGTAAAAATGAAGCGTAACCGGCCCGAGCTCAATGCCCTTTGACGGATCCCATATTTTAAACGGTGTATCCAGCGTTACCTGATCGGCTTCCGTGATCGGTTTCTGTGTTTTTACGGCATATTTAAAAGTTCCGATGTTCTCGTTTGTCGCCGGCGTATCGATCAGTTTAAAATTTTTATCCAGAAACTGGTAGTGAACCATTTTATATTTGGCTAACGTTGCCGTGCTGTAATTCACGTAAGCCGGTTCAAAATTGGATTCGTTCAGAATTACCAATACGTTTTCTTTAACCGGATGATCTGCAAATTCGTTGAGGTCCTGAACTTCCGTGGTGGAATAGATTTTTACAGGAACATTAGCCGAATTTACGTGTAAGGTTCCGTCGGAAAGGCCATCGGGATAGCTCTGCGCAAAAAGACACTGGGTAATCAGCGCAAAAATGACGAGATACATTCTGAGAAAAATATTACTCATTTCTATTTTTTTAATAGTTTGTTTATTTAAATTTTATTTCTTTGGCGGTACAGGATCGTAACCGCTTCCTCCCCAGGGGTGGCATCTTGAAATTCTTCTTACACCCAGCCAGAATCCTTTGAAAATGCCGTGAACCTGCAGCGCTTCTACCATGTAATGGGAACACGTCGGCTCATAACGGCAGTTTTTGGGAAGCAGCGGCGAAATAAACCATTGGTAAAACCGGATGAAGATTACCAAAGGAAAAGTGATTATTTTGTTGAATGTAAGTTTCAAAACAATGCAAAAATAGGGTAAAAAATTGAAAATTAGTTTAAATTTGTCAGAAGTTTCAGGGCAGTGAAGGCCGATGCGTCTGAGAAATTCCGGGGTTCGTGGATTTTTGTATTTTACCCGATTAATCCGGGAATTTTTACTGTTTGTGAATGTTGCTTTTAATTTATATTTAAATCTAAAAAATTTTGAATCAAAATATTCCATTAGCCGAAAAGCTGAGGCCCAAAACACTGGACGATGTTCTGGGGCAGGAGCATCTTACGGGCGAAAGAGGGACGATCAGGAAAATGATGCAGACCAATTCCCTGAACTCCCTGATTTTCTGGGGGCCTCCGGGTACGGGGAAAACAACACTCGCTGAAATCATCTCCGAAAATTCGGGACGAAAATTTTATAAGCTTTCTGCTGTGTCTTCCGGCGTGAAAGACGTGCGTGACGTAATTGAAGATGCGAAGAAGCAAAACCTGTTTTCCGGAAAATCACCGATTCTGTTTATTGATGAAATCCACCGGTTCAATAAGTCCCAGCAGGATTCCCTGCTTCATGCGGTGGAGAAAGGCTGGATTGTCCTGATCGGTGCCACAACGGAAAACCCGAGCTTTGAAGTGGTTTCGGCATTATTGTCCAGAAGCCAGGTCTACATCTTAAAGGCGCTGACGTATGAAAAATTGGAAGAATTGATAGACATTGCTTCTGAAAGATACAATCGGGATGAAAGCACCTCTTTTGAGATCACTGAAAAAGAAGCGTTGATCCAGTATTCCGGAGGGGATGCGAGAAAGCTGATCAATTCGGTGGAGCTGGTGCTGAATCAGTTTAAAAACTCAGAGAAAAAGGAAATCAAAAATGAGGATGTCCTGGAAGTTCTGCAGGAAACCATGGCACTTTACGATAAAAATGGTGAACAGCATTATGATATTATTTCCGCTTTCATCAAGTCAATGCGGGGCAGCGATCCCAACGGTGCGGTGTATTGGCTTGCACGAATGCTGGCCGGCGGTGAAGATATAAAGTTCATTGCCAGAAGAATGCTGATCCTGGCATCCGAAGACATCGGCCTGGCCAATCCAAATGCCTTGGTTATCGCGAACAACTGTTTCCAGGCAGTAAACGTCATCGGGAATCCCGAAGCGCGAATTATCCTGAGTGAAACCGCTGTCTATCTGGCCGTTTCCCCGAAAAGCAATTCTACCTATATGGCCATTAATGAAGCATTGGCTCTGGTAAAGAAAACCGGGAACCTGCCGGTACCGCTGCATCTGAGAAATGCACCGACCAAGCTGATGAAAGACCTCGATTACGGAAAGGAATATAAATATGCCCACTCATACGACGGTAATTTTGTGGACCAGGCATTTTTACCGGAAGAGATTAAAGATGTCCGGCTCTATGAACCCGGGAATAATGCCACTGAAAAGAAAATCTATGAGGAGCTGAAAAAGAAATGGAATGGGAAATACTAAAAGGATACTCCCTCGAGTATCCTTTTTATTTAAATATAGTCTTGGAAATTACTTTTTCGTGGTTACGGAAACTGCCTTGCTTCCTTTGTTGTCGATAACCTGAACGTTGCCCAGAAGGTCTCCGTAGATCAGGGTATCTGTATCGGCAAATTCATATCCGTCGATAAGGACCGGCGTATTTTTTGCCAGGTTGTGCTGTGCGTTAAGATCAGACAGGGCCAGTCGGTCCAAAGCACCCAGTCCTGATTTCAGTTTGTACTCTACCAATCCGTTTTCTGCAATCGTATTGAACTTTTTCAGGTTTTGAGGAAGTTCTGCTGAAGATTTGAAAGTACGTGAACTCTGTACGTAGCTTTTAAGATTTGTACTGAACATATCTACTGTCCCAACAATATCATTAGCAACGGCAAACCGTGTCGATGAGTTCTTCTGAGCAAATAGCGTTGCCGAAGACAATAATAAAAAAGAGTAGAATAATTTTTTCATAATGGTTTAAGAATAACTAACGATTAAAAACGTGATAAATATAGTTATTTTTTATAAAATGCAGATAAAATTTTATAATAATATAAGCATTAGCTGAAAATAGTTTAATTTGTTGCATTTTCCGAATCCGTGTTCTCCTCTTTGTTTTCCACCATGTTCCTGATGATTCTTTTCACCCTCTGAAATAGGAAAGAGCTCAGCAATAAGATGATTCCCAGAATAATGAAGGCGATGATCCTCGATACATTGTCCATTTTCCAGACATCATAAACATAAAGCTTAAAGATCATGACCGCGATAAGCGCAAAGCCGATCTTGTTATATTCCGCTGTTTCGCTTTTTAAGCCTTTGTAAAGGAACAGGCTCGCCAGAACCGCCCATATGATCGGAAGATACAGAAGACTGAAATGCTTGGTGAGCGGAGCTATATCAGGAACCGCATGAGCATTGGACATGATATAAATATCGTACAGCTCACCGCTCACGGCAGTAATAAAAGCGAGCGAGGCCCACCAGTGTGAAAATCTGATCTTTAAGAAGCCCGATCCTGGTAAAATGGATGCCGACATGACAATAAACGGGATCCAGTAAAAAAGATAAATAATATAAAAGACAAAAGGCAATTTCTTCAATAGATAATGTGAGACAATTCCGGAACCGGAAATCAGCGTATTAAGAATAATCAATGCAAAGAACACATACAGAAGAGCCACTTCCAGAATTCTGTTGATCTCAAGCTTTTTTCTGAATAGCAGAATAATAAAAATAAAGTATATGCTATACAGCATGGCGATGCTGAAAATAAAAATCCACGGTCTTGCTGAAATATGATTTATGATTTCCAGCAGAATGGCCACATAAATGACGCCATAGCTTACAACAGTAAAAAGATTTTCAGAGAAACTGCTGTTTTCATCCGCATTGTCAGACCATTTTCTCAGCAGAATTAAGTTGGCGAAAGTTGTAATCACCGTTACGGCACTCGTCAGGAATATCGGATTGAAAACAACCGGAAGATCTTTGGCATCGATATATTCGGTCCAGGTAACCAGCTGGGCGATGATCACCAGAGGGAACAGGATATAAAAACAGCGTTTAAAAATATTGAGACCGGTCTTTTTCCAGATGAACAGCAGAAGGGTAGCCTCGACTGCCCATACGCTTGTCATCAGATGGGTTTTAAACTGTAAGGCGACAGCAACGGTGAAAAGGCTTACCGTTATCCCGGCAAAAACGGAGTAATTAATTCCTAATTTCCTTTTGGAATATTCCCGGTACAGTAAGCTGAGGTTCACCAATGCAAAAATAAGGGGAAAGATAATCACCGGTTCATACTGCAGGGTCTTAAAAGTATAGACCAGGCCTGTGATGCCTGTAAAATTGATGAGCACCAACATTAAAATATCATACGAAAGGAGCAGGTTTTTCTTAAAATAATTCTGCAAGGCAAACAGATAAAAAATGATATAAGTAATGATGTAAAAATAGACGCTCAGCATTTCCGTTTTTTCCGCTGTCCAGTTCGCGAGATAGATTCCTGTGACAACAAAGGAAATCCAGCCCGCGCTTTTCCAGTTTTTCAGGAAAACGATGGCCAGCATTCCGAGATTCAAGACCGTGAGATAAGTGAAGAGGAAAAGGTAATTGCTTTCCCCGGAACTGATCATCAACGGTGCAAGAAGTCCCCCGAATAAAGAAAAAATATTCAGGATTTCACTGTTATAGAAGTATGAAAGCGAGATACAGAGCAGTGTAATAACGCAGGTAACTGCAAAAGCTGCCGTCTGCGAAAACAGGTGGTATTCCCGGAAAGCAATGGTGACGGTAAAATACAAAACAGCAATTCCGCCGCCGGTAATTATGGAAGCAAAAGCGGCATAGTTTTTCCTCAGGAAATGACCTGTACCCATAATGATCGCCCCTGCCAGAAATCCGATTCCCACCCGCGGTGTTTCGCCGATCCAGTTTTTGTCAATGGCATATTTTACAAAATAGCCGATGCCCAGTACCAGGGTAAAAATGCCGACAATGGTTAAAGCATTCTGCTTTAAAAATTCAAATACAGGTGCAAGCCGGTCTTTTCCCTGCTTGCGCTGACTTTTATCTTCGAGCATTTCCGATACGGGAAATGCCGGGATCGCATGCTCTTCTGTCTGGCCGGGAGAATCAACAGTTTCTTCTGCAATGCCCGGATGCTTACGCAGGCTTCCCTCATTTATTTTCCGGTTCAGCTCGGCAATTTCCCGTTCCAATCTCCTGATCCTTTCATTGTAATTATTAAAAATACAAATTGCAAGTACAGCTATAAAGATAATTGCATACGTCATTTCAAATCATTAGGTTATCAAATATAATCAAATGTTTACAGTGATAAAAAAAATTAACCCACTATACAAGGTATAATGGGTTAAAATTAAGATATAGTGATTAACACGGTTAGTAATTAGATTGTATAAGATTTTTATAAATTAATTGATTTTTAGTTAGACACTTTATAAATGTAAAAAGAACTTGTGCTTGTACCCAGAATGTTAGCGTCCAGCAACGAAGACCCTGTAAGTCCGAAAGAAATCTTATCGCCCGCCTGTAAAGGATACGTTGAATTCAAACTTGATTCCGAAATCGTTAAACTGAGGATTCCGAGATTCGCACCGCTGAAAGATCGGTTATCGATCAGCGTAGACACTCCATTTCTGGTTCTTACCAATCCTACGCCCGGGGAATTCGTTAACAGGGCAGCCTGAATTCCTGTCCCGTAACGGAAAGTGAAGCCCATCGCATAAACTCCTGTAGAAGGTACGGTATACGTATTATCCGTATCAGAGAATACAGCTGTAGAACCCACTGTTCTTTCGGCATTAACGAAGTTTACCGCTCTGAAACCTGAAGGAAAAATTCCCAGGGAAAGTAAAGTAACTCCGGAGGTTTTACGGGCAGAATAAACGGATGCGGCTACACCGGAAGTTCCACCACCCTGAGAGGCCAGGTCTGCAATAAGCTGAGGATTCATTTGTGAAACCTCAAAGTCTCCACCTGTGTTCTGGTTAATGGCCAGGATCTGATATCCTGTAGTGGAAGCTGCTGTAGCAGTCTGCCTGATTTTTAAGTTCCCGTTTATATCCAGGGTTGCCTGCGGGGTAGTGGTGTTAATACCTACTGCACCACTCTGGGCCGAAAGAGGAAAAGCCATTAGCGCTAAAATGGCACTGCAAATTCTAGTTTTCATGTTGATAAAATTTAATTTTAGTTATAGGTTTATTCTCAGTAGTTTTTTCAGAATTAGCATATCAAATATCATGCAATATACAACTTTGGATTAAATTTTTTTCGTTTTTTAGCTGATTTGTGTAATAATGTTACATATATAATGTTTTTATGTTGAATTATTACTAAAAAATATTTTTTATCAATAATTAGAGAAATATAAAAAATAGAAATCCTGTTTTTACTTTGTAGCAGGGGCTTTGACAGGATTTACCAACCTCTTTAAATAATATCTGAAAAATTGAATTATTATTATTGAAATATGAATCAGTTGGGATTGATGTGTTTTCTATAGTTTCGTCAGCTTTTTAATAAGAACTCTTTATAATTTCCCAGAAAACCGGTTTCCGTGCCCAGAGCTGCCAGTTCTTCCAGTGCATTTTGCTGCAAAGCCGATTCCCATCTGCCGACTACATTAATAAAAAAAAAATAATTTCCCAGTCCCGTCTTCAGCGTTCTGGATTCTATTTTGCTGAGGTTCATCTTCCGCCATGCAAAAACCGAAAGCACCTGATGAAGGCCCCCGGCATGATCTTCGGGAAGCGTAATCAGCAATCCGGATTTTTCACCCAGAACTTCTAGCTCATCGTTGGTATACACGCTCGGCTGTTTTGAGATAATAATAAACCGTGTATGATTCTGTTCCATATCCTGGATATTCCGGTGAATGATCCGGAGGCCGTAGCGATCTGCGGCAAACTGGTTGGCCACGGCAGCCAGATTCCTGCCCGGATTCTCGGACACATGCTTTGCCGCTGCCGCTGTGGAAGAATACTCCTGCTTCGGAACTTCCTTATACCGGGCATCCAGAAAATGGAAGCTCTGCGCCAATGCCTGCGGATGAGAGTATATTTTCTCTAAGCTTTCGGGATCGCATGCCGGATGTACCATCAGATGATGAACGATCGGCATTACCGCTTCGGCTTCGATTCTGATGCCCTGAGTTTTATACAGGTAATCCAGGGTCATGGAAACGGTTCCTTCAATCGAATTTTCCAGCGGAACAACCGCTTTATCGACTTCCCCGCATTCAACCGCGGTAAAGCAATCTAAAATATTTGCCTGTGGCAGAAGCTCTCCTTCAGGGAAAAGCTGGCTGGCGGCCAGTTGGGTAAAGCTGGCGTATGGCCCTAAAAATGCAATCTTCATATCTATTTCTTTAAATGATAACAGGAGCGGAATAGTTCCGCTTAATGATTCCGCAGACGGAATTATTTGTTCCAATGGGCTTCAATGAGCTTCAACAGGTAATCCGGACATTTTACAACTTTATTGGTCTGGGCATCCAGAAAAAACAGGGTTGTGGAAGCTTCCGTAATTTTTATATTTTTTTCATTAAAAATTTCGTACTCGAACTCAATTCTTACGCCGGGAATTTTTTTTACATACGTATGGATTTCCAATTTTTCATCATAAAAAGCAGGCCTCAGGTATTTGATTTTATACTCCGAAACAGGCAGCCAAATTCCTTGATTTTCAATCTCATTATACGACATTCCGATGCTGCGGAAAAGTTCCACCCTGCCGATTTCGAGGTACTCCGCGTAGTTGCCGTAGTAAACGTATTTCATAGGATCTGTTTCTCCGTAACGTACTCTTAATGAGTGTGTTGTGTGTATCATTTTTTATGCTTAATTATACATACAAATATATTTTTAAATAATCAATAAGCGCAATATTTTTTTTTGAAATAAAAATTATGGACCTTTGTCATCCTTCTGAAAAGAGTACTAACAAAAGAATTAATCAGGGCATATTTTATGGATGAAAATTTAATGATGATATGGCAGAGGTGCCTTCAGTTTATGCGTGATAATCTCAATGCAGCTGAAGATAGTTCTGACCTGAAAAAACTTGAAAAATCTTTCGATCTGCTGTTCGATAAGGTACAGCCGCTTTCTTTGGCGGACAATAACCTTACGTTGATAGTTCCGAGTGATTTTTACAAGGAATATATAGAGGATAACTACCTGTCCCTTCTTTCGGCTGCCCTGAAAAAAAATATCGGAAAAGGAGTGAAATTATGGTATTCTGTGATCGAAAACAAACCTGCGGGTCTGGAAAAGCCGATTACCATGAACATGAAAGGCAAAAGCACACCTACTCCGAAAGTGCAGGAAACGATGCCGCAAGGTTTTTCATCCAATATCGTCAATCCTTTTGTCGTTCCCGGAATTAAGAAAGTTAACATCAATTCCAATCTGAAATCAGATTTTTCTTTTGATAATTATATAGAAGGAGAAAGCAATAAATTTGCGGCTACCGTAGCAAGATCGATTGCCAAAAGACCCGGTGCTACTGCTTTTAACCCGCTGTTTTTATACGGAGGGTACGGCGTAGGAAAAACCCACCTTGGGCAGGCCGTAGGTCTGGAAGTGAAAAGCCAGTTCCCGGACAAGATCGTTCTGTACCTTTCTTCCGAAAAATTCATCCAGCAGTTTATTTCGGCCGCCAAAGCCCATAAGCAGACGGAATTTGCGAATTTTTACCAGATGGTGGATGTGCTGATCATTGATGATATCCAGTTCCTTTCCGGAAAATCGGCTACCCAGGACAGCTTCTTCCATATCTTCGACCACCTGCACCAGAACGGAAAACAGATTATCCTGACTTCCGATAAGGCGCCGGCCGATATTATGGATATCCAGGACCGGATCGTTTCCCGTTTCAAGTGGGGACTTTCTGCAGAGATCAAATCCCCGGATATTTCTACCCGTAAGAAAATCATTGTAGATAAATTAAGCAGAGACGGAATCGTTCTTCCTGACGATATGCTGGATTTCCTTGCTGCTGAGGCGAAAACCAATGTAAGAGAGCTGATCGGGATCATCAATTCAGTAATAGCGTATTCCACCGTATATAAGACGGATCTGAGCCTTGAGCTATTGAAAGAGACCATCAGCAAAATTGCCGCTACCCAGAAGAAGGTAATTAATATCCCTTACATTCAGGATGTGGTATGCGACTATTTCGGCATTAAAAAAGAGCAGCTTTTGTCCAAGACAAGAAAGCGGGAAATCGCGCTTCCGAGACAGCTGGCGATGTATTTTTCCAAGGAGCTTACCAATTCCACCTTTACCAAAATCGGTGCTGAAATGGGAGGGAAAGACCACTCAACGGTCATGTATGCCTGCGATACGATCAAGGATGTTTCGAAGATCGATAAAGAGATCAAAAAATATGTAAAAGAGCTGGGCGAAAGAATCAGACAATAAGCATACATATGATAAATACAAAAAATGGAGAATAGTTTTATTCTTCATTTTTTATTTAGCTTTGTAGCTTAATAAAGTTGAACCACTGTAAGTACCCTAAACAATGAACATATTAATGGTCTGTCTTGGTAATATCTGCCGGAGTCCGTTGGCTGAAGGGATTATGAAAACCAAAGTGCCTGCGGATTTCCTTATTGATTCTGCCGGTACCATTTCTCTACATGAGGGCAAGCATCCCGATAAAAGAGCCGTTGAAACGGCCGCACAACATGGAATTGATATTTCAAAGCAGAGATCCAGACCCATTATCGCCGCTGATTTTGAAAAGTTTGATAAAATCTACTGCATGGACATCGATGTGATGGCCGACGTGGTGTCAAAAGCCAGAACCGAAAAACAGAGGCAAAAGGTTTCTCTTTTCCTGGAAGTTCTGGGAGATCATGAAAATGCGGAAGTTCCGGACCCGTACTGGGGCGGAACCGATGAATTCGAGCATGTCTTTCAGCTTTTGGAAGCCGGCTGCAGCAAAATTGCCGCACAGTTTCTACCGTAATTAATAAATCAAACCACTTACATCAAATAAAAATACGATATCATGCTTTTTTTACTTCCTGCCTATCTTTCCGAAAATACATCGATTACCCACTTTGCGCCTGTTATTCAGGATTATATCATGCAGACGGATTATTTCTTCGTAGAGAATGAAAAAACGGCAAGAAAGGTGGTTAAGTTTTTCGCCCCTGAGAAAAAACAATCCGATCTGAAGCTTTTTCTTCTGGATAAATACACGGAAAATGCAGACATTAAGGAAGCGCAGGAACTGATGCTGAAAGGGCAGGATTTCGGGCTGCTTTCCGAAGCGGGTCTGCCCTGTATTGCCGATCCCGGAAACCTGATGGTGAAATGGTGCCATGAAAAAAATATCCGGGTAATCCCGATTTCGGGGCCTTCATCCATTATTTTAGCTTTAATTTCAAGCGGTTTCAACGGGCAGGAATTTACCTTCAACGGCTATCTTCCGATCGAAAAAGGGGAAAAGAAAAAACAGATCCTGCAGCTGGAAAGCCAGGTTCAGAAAACAGGCTATTCGCAGATCTTTATGGAGACACCTTACCGGAACAACCCGCTTTTTGAGGACCTGACGAAATTTCTTTCACCGAATACCAAACTCTGCATTGCAGCCAACATCAATGATCCCGAACACGAATTCATCAAAACGAAAACCATAAAGGACTGGCAGAAACAAAAACCGGAACTTCATAAGATCCCGGCAGTGTTTGTATTGGGGAAATAGGTTTGTGCTATGGTCTCACACAGATGACGCAGATCAAATGCAAAATGTCTATGAACAAAATTACCGGTTATTTCCACTCCTATCCTTCTTCCTGCCTCTCCATTTTTTCCAGAGAAATATCACCAAAGGAACCAGCAGAAAGAATGGCCATAAAGAAATAATGCCTAA
>JAKOOG010000047.1 GCA_022701545.1 Weeksellaceae bacterium
TAAGGTGAACTGAAGAATATCAGGCTGAATGCTGGAAGCTATCTTATCAACATTACTTTCAAAGGTATTAATTATCAAATGAGATCGTTTGTGATCACATAAGTAAGAAATTTACCTCACATCTGATTATCAAACTGAGTTCTATTCTTTATTTAAATAACCAACTGTAATAAATCAAATAGGGTCGAATTCATTTTAAATTTAGAAAAGAAACTTCCGGTATCCCTCTTCCAGCCTGTTCCATTCAAATATATTTAATCCAATATTTTCTTCATCATCAAATCGGTCTGCTCTTCGTCACCCAGCCTGAAAATATGCTTACCGAATTCCTCGAATCCGTTTTTCTTGTAAAAGCTGACCGCCCGGTGGTTTTCTTCCCAAACACCCAGCCAAAGGTATTTTTTCCTGTATTCAACCGCCGTTTCCAGGGCTTTGTTGTAGAGAAGCTGGCCGACTTTCTTGCCGTGGTGCGAACTTTTAACATAGATCCTTTCTAATTCCAGTGAGGTTTCATCCTGCAGTTCGGTTTGAGCTGTCCCGGAATTTACCTTTAAGTACCCCACCGGGTTTTCATCTTCCCAGGCAATGAAGAAAAGGGAATCCGGATGATTCAATTCCTCAGTTAATTTGTCTTCTGCAAAGCTATCTGTCAGATATTGTTGGATCTGTTCTTCAGAATTATGCGGTGCAAAAGTTTCGTAAAAGGTCTCCCTTCCCAGATCCTGCAGGAGATTAAGATCTTGTACGGAAGCTTGTGTAATGTGGATTGAGGTCATTTTTAAAATTATGAAAATAAAATGGTTTTGAAAGCTTCCGAAGCCAGATGCACCTGAACGGCCCAGTCATCGGCTGCTTCGCTTCCGGCATCGTCCGAAATATATTTCAGGCACAGAAAAGGGATTTCTTCCTTCATGGCAATAAGGGCAAGCGGATAGGCTTCCATATCTACAATATGGTATACCGTTTCAAAATGGTTCATTTCAAAGCTGTCACCGCTTCCGCAGATCCCTTCCGGAAGGCCTGTATGCCGCAGCCCGTATTCCAGAACCGGAGGTATCCCTGATAATGGAGTTTCATACAGGCTGAAACCGAGTCCTCGTACATCCATATCCCGCTGGATGAATTTGGTGCAGCATACAACGTCTCCCTTATGAAAACTCTGACTTCCTGCAGAGCCCAGATTCACGATTAATTTCGGCCTCTTGCGGTAAATTTCTTTCGTCAGTTCCATAGCGGCGTTCACCTTTCCGATGCCGGTTATCAGTTTGTTTTTATCATTGAAAACTTTTCCCGCTTCCGAATCCAGAGCAAAGACAAAAAGCGTGTCTTCAAGGGGAAATTCCAGTTCTTCGTTTATTCTGATCATTTTATTTTTATTTATTTCTTTAACCACGGATCTGCACCGACTTTTTAATCTGATGTGCTCCAATCTTATTTACCTTGTGGTTTTGTGAACTGTATTTAATTAGATTCGCAACCGTCCTCATCACAGGATGCACCGTTGTCTGTCTGCATTTTCAAAGGGGCTACCGTTTCATCATAGGTCTGCTGAAGCGCATTAGCAAACAGTTCTGCCGGCTGTGCTCCTGATACCGCATATTTCCCGTTGAGGATAAAGAAAGGAACACCCGAAATGCCATTGGTCCTTGCTTCTTCGATATCCTTGCCGATTTCAGCATCAAAAATATCGGAATTCAACACCCGCCGGGCTTCCTCCTGATCAATTCCCAGAGATTCTGCCAAAGAAATCAGGGTTTCGCTATCCCCTATATTTTTACCGTCGATGAAATGTGCAATGAAAAGCGCTTCTTCCATTTCAGTGGATTTGTTATGTTTTTTAGCCAGATGAAGGATCTTGTGCGCAGAAAACGTATTGGTGATCAAGGCTTTTTCAAAATGAAAATCAATTCCGGCACCGGCACCCATCTGTTGTACCTGGCTGATCATCTGCTGCGCCTGTGCTTCAGGAAAACCTTTCTTTTCCCTGAAATAGTCGAAGGTGGTTTTTGTTTCTTTCGGATCTAGGGAAGGATCCAGCTGAAAACTTTTCCACTCGACCTCAACTTCATTTTTAAACGGAAGCTGAGCCAGTG
Source organism: Weeksellaceae bacterium (assembly GCA_022701545.1). GTDB lineage: Bacteria > Bacteroidota > Bacteroidia > Flavobacteriales > Weeksellaceae > Chryseobacterium. Next base: position 2,094 of record JAKOOG010000047.1, read on the forward strand.
CTTTTTCAAAATTGTTTTTTCCGATATAGCAAAACGGACACATCACGTCCGACCAGATCTCTATTTTCATAAGTATTTATTTTGATTGATTTTAATTGTATTTTATGCCTTAAAATAAGCATTATTTATCCAGCTGTACTCTTCTGCTGAACAACAGATGTGCAGCCAGTGCAGATAATGCCATGACGGCTCCGACAAAACAGACGCCGCTCCACTGGGCGTGTTGCCACGCTGCTGATGCGGCCCATGTTCCCAGGGAACCTCCTATAAAATAAGAAACCATGTACACTGTGTTCAATCTGTTAACGGCACTGGATTTAATCATAAAAAAATTGGTCTGGTTCATGATGTGGCTGGACTGTACGCCCAAATCCACTAAAATCACCCCGACAATCAGTCCCCAATAGGTTTCCCCGGCAAAATAGGAAAAAAGCCAGCTTCCCAAAACCACCAGTAACGAATAAAAAATAATCCTGTTGAGATCGAAATATCGTTGAAGTTTCCCCACTTTTGCGGCTGCCAGAGCACCGACAGCCCCAGCCAGCCCGAAACTCCCGACCACAGAAGAACCGGCATTAAACGGAGGATTTTCCATGTGAAAGACTAGCGTGGTAAACAATGCACACATCGACCCGAAAGCCATGGCCCCCCGGAAAGAAGCAAGCCGCAATACCGGCTGTGTCCTGGCCAGATGAAAGACAGATTTCATGAGCTCCCCATAGGTTCCTTTAAAGTTAGGCTGGAGTTCGGGAAGCATTCTGTATATCGCAACCCATACGGCAACCATCAGCCCTGCTGCAATTCCGAACATGGCCCTCCAGCCCCATAATTCCCCTACGATCCCGCCGATAAACCTTGATAAAAGAATTCCCAGCAATAATCCGGACATTACCGTTCCGATATTCGAGGATTTTTCCTGATCTGAGGAAAGTTCAGCTGCAATGGGAATAAAGAGCTGCGGAATCACAGAAGTGACGCCGATAAGCAAACTGGCAATATACAGCATCCACAGTTCCGTACCGAAAGTCATCCAAAGCAAGGCTGCAAATACCAGAAAAAGATCCGCTAAAATTAATTTTTTACGGAAGAGCTTGTCTCCTAAAGGAACGATAAGCAGTAAGCCTGCAGCATATCCGAGCTGGGTAAGAACCGAAATTTTACTTACTGCACTTTCCGGAACCTTCAGCTCTCCCGCAATGAGACCCAGCAAAGGCTGATTGTAATAAATGTTTGCCACGACAAGGCCGGAAATAACGGACATCAACCAGATGACCGTACGCGAAATACCGCCGGTAGGATTCAGCTGCATACATTGTATTTAATGGATTTATAAAAAACTGTATTGCAAAAATACTTATTTAAGATTAAAATAGGGTCCGATTTTATCGGTTTCAACGATGAATGGAATTGACGGAAAAATTTTTGCGGGTTATAAATAATACTGAACTTTGCGTCATGCAAATCATCCCATTAAAAGAAGGCAACTTTTCTACCAATAAAACCAAAGATTTTACATTGCTGACGGAAGAAAACAAAGATCTTCTCAAAGGAATAAAAATGTCCGTCACTCCTTTTCTGGTCGTTACCGAAAAGGATATTATTCTGCTGGATGCCGGGATCGGATGGAAGAATGAAATAGGGAATACGGTAATTTCTGAAATTCTTGAAAAAGAAAACATTCGTCCGGATCAGGTAACGAAAATACTCCTCTCCCATCTGCATAAAGATCACATCGAAACAACCATTACCCGGACTGAAAAGGGTTTTGAAGCGACTTATCCGAATGCGCAAATCTATATCCAGGAAAGAGAGCTGGCATTTGCCCTCGAAAACAGAAGCAGCCATTCCTTTGATTTCGATACCCTGGAAAAACTGATACAGTTTGAAAATATAGTCTGGATGAATGAGGATAAAGGCAGCATTACGGAGGAAATTTCCTTTGAAGTCGTTGGCGGGCATACACCGTTCATGCAGGTTTTCTGGATCCGGGAAGGTTATAAAACCATTTTTTACGGAGCTGATAATCTGCCGCAGGAATCGTATCTGAAATATCATCTGGCTTACAAGAGCGATTTTGACGGCAGAAAAGCAATGGATCTGAGAATACGCTGGGCCAAGGAAGCGGCTGAAAAGAAGTGGAAAGTTTTGCTGTACCATGACCTGGAAAAAGCCGTCCTGGAATTTTAAATAAAAAAAAATGGTTTAAAGTTCATTAAACCATTTATAAATATCTAAATCTGAAGCAATACTCAGTTTTTTCCGGAGCCTATTTTTCCGGTTCTGAATCGCCTTAGGGGTTACAAACGTGTAGGTTGCAATCTCTTTGGTGGTTAAATTTAGCTTCAGGTAAATACAAAATATCAATTCAGAATTCTTCAGATTGGGCTGAATCGCTGATAATTTATTAAAAAAGTCGGGATCTACCAGTCTGAATTTATTCAACAGACGTGGTGAGTTCTCTTTTGCTAATGTTAAAATTTCTTCCTGCACAAAAATCTTTTGGTTAATATCTTCTAAATTAAATTCAGTCTTTTCGTTTCTCATATTTTTCTCATCTCTACTATGGCTGTCCCTTATTTTAATGATAAGTTTCAGTATTAATCGCTCTTCTTTCGATTCCGTTCAGATTTTTCTTTCCGGGGTTTATTTTAGTTTTAAGTATCTATTATCTTAAAATACACAGACAAGTATTTTTTTCTTAGTTTTTAGTTTAAGATTAAAAATATTCTTACAGGATCTGTAATTAATTTTTAGGTAAAGACAAAGAAAGAAAAAATGATTAAAAATTTACGCAATTGAAATACCACATACATACCACGCGATGTTTTTTAATACCTTATATTTTCTTCCGTATCGGGCCTTAATCATTTACAAATCTAGATGATTTTACATTATAATTTTTATGATTATAATCAATGAGTTAAAAAAAAGGACATTTTGCAATATGATGTTTAAAATCAGTGATATACGCATTGCCGCATGCCTCTTTCTTAAGATTCAAAAGGAGAAATATCCTTTCGCGAAGAAATGAAATGAAAGAAATCCGGGAATTGAAAATAAGATGTTATCCGGAATTTTAGGGATAATACTTTTCATTTTTATTTTGGCTGCCTGTGATTACTCAGGATGACATATTCAGCAATCGCTGGAATTCTTCAACATATTTGGCCAGATGCAGCCCGTCTGCCAGGCCATGATGAGCTTCCACCGAAACCGGTAAAAACTTTCTTCCGTCCCGGATGCTGAATTTCCCGAAGGTAATTTTTGGGATGGATTCTTTCGGATCAAAATTGGTCGGGTGCAGCAGAGCGCTGAAAGAATTCCATGGAATGGTCGTATGCCGGATATGGTTTACCGGTAAAACTTCATTCCGGATTCCAAGACCGGAAGAACCATGAACCGTCCTGATCTGATCCTGCAAACCTTCGTTAAAGACTTCAAAATCCTCAGAATAATGAAAAAATGAAAACCCGAAGGTTCCATCCGGTCTTCCGATTGTGCTGCCTACATGCACCTCATCATACAGGATCACCTGGTCACCGACAATTCTCAGCTTGAGCTCATCGACCATATGTACAGCCAGCATGGATTTATAAAGATAAGTGGCGAAAAAAGAAACTTCTTTTGCTTTGGCCTCATCATAGGCTTTTGTGCAGTCAACTTCCGTTGTAAACCCAAAATAAGGGCTTGCCATTTTAGAGAAAAACTCAAAATGCTCTTTTCTGTTCCAACGATCAATATCAATTACCTTCATTGTTTCCATGGGTACAAATTTCGTTAAGTTTTGCCGTTAAAAAAAATTAGATCGGATGAATCTTATTCAAATTAGTGTTAAAAAGAATTCATTCTGCAGATTCCTTCGAATTTTAATTTACAAAAGGTAATTTGGTGGCTTTTTTGATGTGAAAAGAATGTTTATCATCGGCAGAATCGATGGTTACATTTCTTTTATTATTTATCACTAAATATTATAAAATTATGCTATACAGAAAATTAGGAAAGAGCAACCTTGAGGTTTCGGCCATTACTTTCGGCGCATGGGCTGCAGGAGGATGGATGTGGGGAAGTACAGACAGGAACGATGCCATTGAAGCCATCAGAGCTTCTTACGATGTCGGCGTCACGTCCATCGATACGGCTCCGATCTATGGCCAGGGAACCAGCGAAGAAATCGTAGGCGAAGCCATTAAAGGCATTTCCCGCGATAAAGTCCAGATCCTTACTAAATTCGGGATGCGTTGGGATCTTGCCAAAGGGGATCTTGCCATGCACAGTAAAAACAACAGCGGCGAGGACATTGATGTTTACAAATATGCCGGAAAAGACAGCATAATTTATGAGTGCGAACAAAGCCTCCGCAGGCTCGGAACAGATTATATAGACCTTTACCAAATCCATTGGCCGGATTCCACAACACCAATCGATGAAACTTTTGAAGCGGTTTCAAGACTTGTGGAACAAGGGAAAGTACGTTTTGCAGGCGTCTGCAATTACAACGCGCAGCAGATGGAGGAAGCAGAGAAAACATTGGAGCTGGTTTCAAATCAGATTCCGTTCAGCATGGTCAACCGCGGTATTGAAGAGGAAACGGTTCCGTACTGTATAGAAAACAATAAATCGATTCTGGCTTACAGCCCGCTTGAAAGAGGTTTGCTGACTGGTAAAATAACACCGGGATACTCATTTCAGGAAGGTGACCACCGGGCAAGCCACAAGCATTTCCAGCCGGACTTTATTGAAAAGACCAATGAGCTGCTTCACAAAATAAAGCCTGTTGCCGACAGGCACCACGCAAGCCTTGGACAGCTGGTCCTCCGATGGACGCTTGAAAGACCTGGAATCACTGTTGCACTGGCAGGAGCCAGAAATGCAGAGCAGGCCGTACAGAATGCCAAAGCGGCCGACATCCATCTGACGGATGAAGAAATAAACACCATCAATGATCTGGTAAACCGGTTTTAAAACTTGATGAAATGGTAAATAGTTATAAAAATTAATCATCAAAAATTTACTCTTTACCATTTCTTTTTATTAAACGCGTGATCATTTTTATGGAAAAAAGAAACTATAGGTATTGCCTGGAACTTAAGGAACTGTCGTTAAAGAATGGTTCGGAAGGAACAAAAAAACTGTCTTTTGATTTCGAAAATCATGATGATCTCTTTCAGATTTTCGAGGCCGTCCGGTCCAGGAAGATTTTTAGCGACGACAAAACAGCTGATGAGTTTGCATTGGGGCTGAAGCTTTTCACAGAAGTGATGCTGAAAAATAATCAACATCCGCTTTTCGAAGAACTTAGACCGGCCATTAAAGAATTTATGCAAAAACTGAAACGTTTTTAATCATCTTATTATAAACAATAAACTGAGAATAAATGAGTAAAGAAAGACTAGGCTTTATCGGCCTTGGAAATATGGGTCATCCGATGGCAAAAAATCTTGAAAAAGCAGGATTTCAACTTTCGGTTTACAACAGAACCGCTGATAAGGCAAATGATTTCCTGGAAAATTCCATTGTCTGCAAGTCCGTAGCAGACGTAGTAAACAACAGTGATGTTGTATTTACGATGCTCACCAACGACGAAGCCCTACGAAATGTTTTTGAAGAAATCCTGATCGAGGACATTTCAGGAAAACTGTTTGTCGATATGAGCACTGTTTCTCCCGAAGCCAGCAGCGAAATTTCGGGTGCCGTTATCATAAAAGAAGCTTCCTTCATCG
>JAKOOG010000345.1 GCA_022701545.1 Weeksellaceae bacterium
AAAAGTTCCTTGAATGTGGGGTAAATTATTTTAAACAGAACAAATAAAATCTTCAAGATATTTTTGAAACTCATGCTGAAAAGCGTGAGTTTTTTGTTTTTTTAGATAATAGAACTTAACAAACAAGATTCTTATTTTGCTGATCTATAATACATCTAACATAAAAACAAAATCAAATAAATATTTAATATTAATTTAGCTTATCAGGTACGAATTTTGCATTTATTACGTTATAAAAATAAACATTCAATACTTTTTATCAAAAACTGTTTAACATTTAAAAACTAATAATTATGGCAGAAGTAATTGCACAGGAAAAGCAGGGCGGCACCAAGCAGAGAAAAAAGCTGATCCGCGTGGACATGACCCCGATGGTGGATCTGGGATTTCTATTGATCACTTTCTTTATGTTTACTACCAATTTTACAAAACCGAATGTAATGGATCTGGGATTGCCGGCAAAAGGGCCTAAGAATCCCGGCGATGTAGTCGACGTAAGAAATCAGGTCACTTTTATCCTCGGTAAAGATAACAGGGTATTTTATCACCAGCAGGCTAAAGAAGATTTAAATAAAAGTAATCTGAAAGAAACGGATTTCAACGGACTGAATGTCACCAAAATTATTTCTGAGGCTTACAACAAAGCGCCTAAGAAAGAAAATTTCACGATCATTATTGAACCGACCGACGATGCCAATTATAAAAACTTCGTCGATGTACTGGACAATATCGCGATTTCAAAAAAGGAAAGATATGGCGTTACCGATATCAAACCTTGGGAAAAGAAAGTTTACGAAGAATTAACCCGATAAAACAGGAAGAGCATTTTCAGAATGCTCTTTTTTTATTTATTTTTGGCTATAATTTTATTGAATGAAAAACTTTTTAACCGCCATCGCTGTTTTAACCCTACTTGTTACATGTTCTAAAAAAGAAACCATGCCTGCTCCGGACAAAGTGGACAGTACTAAAATAGTGGATTCCATTAATGCTGCAAGAACGAAGATCAATGACAGCATCCGGTCTATAAATCATTTTAAGGATTTTAGCGGAACGCATACATTCACTCATAATTCGATAAAAAATTCAGGCTCTGTACATTTTGAAAAAATAAAGGGCGAGTCCGATCATTATAATGTTAAAGGAGATATAAAATCCGGTAAAAGTTATGTTCACATTGACGGTTTTATGGCAGTGGTCTCCGATAAGCATATGAATTTCACGGGAAATATTTCTGAAAGTGTCGCTGAAAGCGAAAACGGAAAGCTTTACGTAAGGCAAGGAACGAAAACCTTTTTGTCTAAAGACGGAGGAAAAACCTATAGGCTGCAGGATATGGTAAATGGTTCGGGATTTGTTGAATATATTGATATTCATTTTTAATTACTGAATTATGCTGAATTTCGAAAGAAAAGGAGACGGAAAGGAAACTCTGGTGCTGCTGCACGGCTTCATGGAAAACCTTTCGATCTGGAGCGACCTTGAGCCTCATCTTTCCGAGAATTTTTCATTGGTAAAGATTGATCTTCCCGGCCACGGACGATCGGAAATTATCGCCGAGGTCCAGACCATGGAACTGATGGCGGAAGAAGTGAAAAAAGTCCTTGACGACCAGAACCTGAATAAAGTCCATCTGCTGGGCCATTCCATGGGAGGCTATGTTTCCCTGGCTTTTGCTGAAAAATATCCGGACTCATTAAAAAGCCTGACTTTATTTTTCTCCACTTATTTTCCTGATGATGCTGAAAAAAAAGAACAGCGCATCAAAAGCTACCGCATCATCAAAGATGCCTTTGCCCATTACGCCAGAGCCGGCATTCCAAATCTCTTTAATCCTAACGAAAGGGATATTCTGGAAGGCAAAATAGAAACAGCGCTGGAAGTTGCCCTTTCCACCGATAATCTGGGAGCTCTTGCTTCCGTAAAAGGAATGGTGGAAAGAAGAGATAAAAAGCATATCCTGGAAAACCTGGATGCCAAAATTTTAGTTCTTGCCGGCAAGCACGACAATGCCGTAAAAACCGAAGTGATGATCAAAAACCTTCCCGACCGCACGAATATCAAGTCTTATATCCTAGACTGCGGGCACAATGGGCATTGGGAAAAGCCGGCCATCTGCGCAGCCATCATCAATACGGAACTTCTCCATAACCTGCCGAAACATCTGGTGTTCTGATATGTTCGATTTCCTGTCTTTCAAAAAAAAGAAACCGGTGATCGGGCTTACCCTTTCAGGTGGAGGCATGCGGGGAATCGCCCATATTGCCGTTTTGAAAGCTCTGGAAGAATACCATCTCAAACCTGATATTATTTCGGGGACCAGCGCAGGATCTATTGTGGGGGCTTTTTATGCTTTCGGAAAGACGCCGGAAGAGATGATGGACATTGTAAAGCAGACCACCTTTTTTTCCCGGTCCTACCTTAAACTTTCCAAGAACGGCATTTTCAGTTCCAGATTTATCATGAAGCTGTTTACGGATTATTTTCCGGAAGATAATTTTAACATCCTGAACATTCCGGTTTATGTCGCTGCGACAGAAATGACACACGGTATTGTTGATTTCTTTTCGGAAGGTGAATTATTTGCCCCATTACTGGCCTCTTCCAGTGTTCCGTTTATCCTGCCTCCGGTAAAAATGGGTGAGAAAATTTATGTAGACGGTGGGGTTCTGGATAATCTGCCGATCGAGCCGATTATGGACAAATGCGATTTTCTGATCGGGTCTCATGTGAATTCCATCAGCTATGACAGCCTGGAAAATATGAGCCTGATGAAGGAATTTGACCGCATCCTTCACCTGGCGATTGCCAAATCGGTTTACTCCAAAGCAAAATCCTGTGATATTTTTCTGGATCCTCCGAA
>JAKOOG010000346.1 GCA_022701545.1 Weeksellaceae bacterium
ATATCCCTGCTGAAACGATTACGCAGCAACCGCTTTCCATTGAAACACTAAAAGAAAAAGTGTCGCTGGAACTGAATGAGAAATATCCCGTAAGCTCCGTTGAAATTCCTTTAGCCCAAAACAGGGCTTACGAATTCCTGTATTATGAAAAGGATAAAAAAGCATGGAATTACTTCGATGAAGTAAAAATCAACAAGCTGGTATATGTAAACCCGTACACCGGTGAAATTCAGGGGATTTACAATGAGAAATACGACCTCTTCCCGATCCTGAAATCAATTCACTGGAGCCTGCTTCTAAAAGCCGACTGGGGGAAATATGTGGTGGGAATCCCGGTGGTGCTTTTTATCGTCATGCTGATCACAGGTATTGTTCTATGGTGGCCTAAAAATAAAAAAGCAAGAAAAGGAAGATTCCGGTTCGACTGGAAAAATGTGAAAACCTGGAAACGCAAAAACTACGACCTCCACAACGTTTTGGGATTTTATGCATCATTTATTGCGCTGCTGATGAGCATATCCGGAATTTACTTTGCCTATCCGTGGGTAAAAAACACCTTCAACCTGGCATTGTCCGGCTCGATGGAACTGCCGAAAGAAAAGGAAATGAAATCCCCCGATTCTTTACACGGAAAAAATTATGCGGTTTTTGACCTTACCGCCCGGGAAACAAAAAAGCTGTATTCCACCTCATCAAGCTTCAGAATACCTTTAAACGGAAAAAATAAAAAGGGAAAGACATTAAAAAATATTCCGGTAACGGTTTACGGGGAAGACGGAAAATTCGCCGTAAGAAACCAGCTGGCTTTTGATAAGTATTCGGGAAAACTTTTAATAAATAAACCCCATCAGGAACTAAACACGGCAGAAAAATATGCCCATGCCAATTACGACATCCATACCGGTTCTTATTTCGGGATCATCGGAAAAATCATCTGGTTTCTGGCAGGACTGATCTGCACCTCACTTCCCGTAACCGGATTTTTGGTATGGCTGGGGAAAAGGAAGAAAAAAGGAATTAAAAAAACATCATGAAAAAAATCATTGTATCGGCCGCTGCCTTAGCCGCCATTACTGTTACTGCACAGCAGCAGGACTCTTTACAGGTAAAAGATGTAGATGAAGTGGTGCTCACGGCGTCACGGAAAAAAGAAAGCATTAAAGAAGTTCCGGGTTCGGTAACGATTGTCAGCCAAAAGCAGATTCAGTCGCAGCTTACCGTCAATTCCGACATCAGCAATATTTTACAATACACCGTTCCCAGTCTGGCACCCAGTTCGGGAACAACAACCAACAGCGGGCAGACCCTCAGAGGAAGGCAGGTACTCGTCCTGATCGACGGGATCCCGCAATCGACCCCATTACGGAACGGTGCAAGAGACATCCGGTCGATTGATCCCTCCGTCATTGAAAGAATCGAAGTGATTAAAGGAGCAACCTCTATTTACGGAAACGGATCGGATGGGGGAATTATCAACTACATCACCAGGAAAGCGAGCGGTGACCGCAGAATTTCCGGACAATCGCAGGTCGGGATTACCGGCCAGTTGTACGGGGGAACGCTGGGTTTCCGGGCCAGCCAGTTTTTAACGGGAAAAATCACTTCAAAATTTGATTATGCCGCATCCCTGGCCTATGAAAGAACCGGATATATGAAAGATGCAGACGGCGTTAACCTCAGCCCAACGTACAGCACTGCGAAAATGGACAATTACAACGGAATGCTGAAACTGGGATATAACCTGACCGATAACCAGAGAATAGAAGCTTCCTATATCGGATACGCCTCAAAATCCGAACTGGATCTTGGTCTTAAAACCGGGAAATACGGCATGATACCAACCGTTGGGGAAGGAACTTCCGGAAATCAGGAGCTTACCCCGCAGGGAACACCGAGAAACCACAACTTTAAAATCAGTTATGACAACCAAAACCTGTGGAAAGGAACAGCGCTGAACGTCAACCTTTATCTTCAGGATTTCAGGACAGTGTACGGATACAGCGATACCTTCTTTAACGGCGGCCAGTCCAACGTCATTTCAAAGAAAAAGGGTGCCCGGTTCAATTTTGATACCCAGCTTTGGAATACAAAGAATTCCCAGGGAGAAATTCTCTACGGTGCCGATATTCTAAATGATCAAACCGTACAGAAACTGGAAGACGGGCGATACTGGACCCCGGATATGGATATGACCAACATTGCCCCTTTTATGCTTGTAAAGATTGATTTGTTTAAAAAGCTGATCCTGAAAGGAGGCCTGCGCTATGAAAACATCAAAGTAAAGGTCGGTGATTTCAATACCCTTTCCACCATCAAAAACGACGGAACCTTTACCAAAAGCATTTTTGTAAAAGGCGGTGACCTGGAATACAATGCCCTCGTAGGGAACATCGGGTTCCGTTATAATTTCAATCCTCAGATTAACCTTTTCGGAAGCTTTTCACAGTCGTATTCCATCAACGAGCTGGGAAGAATCCTGAGGACTTCAACCGCTGATACCATCAGCAAGCTGGAGACCAAGCCCATTATCGTAAACAATTATGAATTGGGCGCCACCGGGCAGATCACCAAATGGCTGAATTACGAAATAACATCTTATGTGAGCACATCCAAACTGGGGGCAACCTTCATCCAGAGTCCGGACCGGTCACTCACCATCCAGAGAGCTCCGGAAGTGGTGTATGGCGTTGAAGGATTCCTGCATTTCAGCCCGGCACAGTGGATCAGTTTCGGAGGAAGCTACAGCTGGATGGAAGGAATCACTTCCCCAAAAGACGACGGCGATTATTCAACCAAGATCAACAACAGCCGGATTTCGGCTCCCAAGATCCTGGCCTATGCACAGGTAAGACCCATCCCGAACCTATCGCTAGGATTGGATATGCTTCATGCATTCGGGCAGGACCGGTTCCAGCCGAATGCCAAAACGGGATTATATACCTATGGCGAAGGCCGGGTTCCGGAATACACGGTTTTCAACTTTAAATCAAGCTACGACATCAATAAAAGCTGGAAGGTTTCTGCAGGAATCGAAAACCTGTTCAACAAGTCTTATCAACCGGCTATCGCATGGTGGGCCGCACGGGACAGCGATTTCGTGAATGCATTGGGATTGAGGGGAACCTTCTTGGTAGAATATAAATTTTAGACACGAACAAAATAGCGCGCAGGCGCAGGAATCTAACGCTGCTGAAACTGATTTTTTAATCCGTTTTTAATCAGAAATAAATTTCCTGTGCCTTTGCTTTTTTACCAAAGGAATTCTACTGAGCCTCTTTTTAGTTTTAAAGAAAAACAGCATCAGCTAAATTTCGTTAATTATAAGTATTCTAAATAAAAATTAAAGTTTTATCTTTGCCGGACTTAAGGAAAACATGAGGAAAAAGCATCATCATAAGAAAAAGCCAAGCGCATTGAAGAAATGGACCGGGAAACTGCATTTGTGGCTGGGCCTGGGCGTAGGATTTCTGATTTTCATTATCTCAATTACCGGGGCATTGTATGTTTTTAAAGATGAAATTGAAAACGCCACCCGGAAAGACGTTATTTACCATAATGAGCAGAATATCGGTCAGAAGCAGGTTCTTCCGATCAGGGTGCTGGAAAAGGCCGTGGTGGAACAGGTAAAGGAAAAATATCCCGTTCACTGGGTGAATATCCCGATCGACAAGAAGATGTCCTACCTTTTCTACTGGTACGAGCATAACCCCGAAGGCTGGAATTATTTTGATGAATTTCCTATCTATAAAGTTGCTTATGTAAACCCTTACAACGGCAAGGTACTGAGAACATATGATGAAAAAAACGGGTTCTTCCAGATTGTCAAGATGATCCACTGGAGCTACCTGCTGAAACAATCCTGGGGCACTTATCTGGTGGGAATTCCGGTCATCATTTTCGTTATCATGCTGATTTCAGGAATTGTTCTCTGGTGGCCTAAAAACAAAGCCGCCCGGAAACAGCGCTTTTCTTTCAAATGGCAGAATGTAAAAAGCTGGAAAAGGAAAAATTATGATCTGCACAACGTCTTAGGTTTTTATGCTTCCGTTTTTGCCCTTATCTTTTCCATCACCGGATTATTCTATGCCTTTTTCTTCGTGCAGGCCTCTATATACTTTATATTTTCAGGGGGAAAAACAGCTTATCCAGATTTCTCATCCATCAAAACGAAAGCACCGATCGAGTTACGGACCGAAGGAACTTTAGATAAGATCAGCAATACCGTGAAAGCAAAATACCCGGATTCTTACGGGTTCTCCATCGATCTCGGCCACGAACATATGGATGACCACGAGCATCCGCACTTCGAGGTGTATGTAAAGCACCTTTCCTATTCCTATCATAAAAGCAGCAGCCTGATCTTTGATGAAAACTCCGGCGAACTGCTTCATACCCACGATATGAAAGACAAAAATTTCGGTGAAAAAACAGTCGGGGCCAATTACGACATCCACGTCGGATCCATTCTTGGGCTTCCCACAAAAATCATCGCCTTTCTGGTAAGCCTTATATGTGCCTCATTACCAGTGTCCGGCTTCCTGATCTGGTGGGGAAGAAGAAAAAAGAAACCCGTAAAAACCGCCTGAAATTTTTTTTCAATAATTATCTAGTTAATAATCCATTAATACAATCTTTTTTATAATTTTAACCTTTTAGAATTTTAGAACAGAATGTCATTAGTAGATTTGTCAAAACACGTAGCGCTTGGAATTGATATCGGCGGGACGAACACAAAATTTGGAGTAGTAAACCACCGGGGAGATGTCCTGGAAAAAGGAAATATCCGGACAGATGCCTATCCTACCGTAGAAGGGTATATTGATGCCTTGTACGAAGCGGTGTTTCCGCTGATCGAAAACTACGGAGAGGAAAAGAATTTCGACGGGATCGGAGTAGGCGCTCCAAATGCCAACTACTATACGGGGACCATCGAACAGGCCCCCAATCTTCCCTGGAAAGGAACCATCCCTTTTGCGGAGCTCATCAAAGCAAAATTCGGGATTCCGTGCACCATTACCAATGATGCCAATGCGGCAGCCATCGGAGAAATGCTTTTCGGGGCAGCCCGCGGGATGAAGGATTTTATCATGATTACCCTGGGCACAGGGGTAGGAAGCGGCATCGTAGCTGGCGGAAAGCTGATCTACGGGCATGACGGTTTTGCCGGAGAATTGGGGCATACGATCGTAAAACCCGGCGGAAGAAAACACTGGAGCACCGGTTCTGAAGGATGTCTTGAAGCATATGCTTCGGCCACGGGGATCGCGATCACGGCCAAGAAAATGAGGGCCGAATTCCCGGAATCCATGCTGAACCAGTATCCTGAAGAATCCATCAATTCTAAAACCGTTCACGAATGTGCCATAAAAGGCGATCCGATTTCCATGGAAGTTTTCAGGTATACCGGACAGAAATTAGGGGAAGCATTAGCGAATTTCGTGATGTTCTCTTCTCCTGAAGCCATTCTTTTATTCGGCGGCGTGATCAAGGCCGGCGATTTTATCCTGAAGCCGACCAAGCTTCATATGGAAAGAAACTTATTGCCTATTTTCAGAAATAAGGTAAAATTGGTTTTCAGCGAACTGGACGAAGCGGATGCGGCTATTTTAGGAGCAAGCGCGCTGGTTTGGGAAAAATAATTGAAATCCATTTAAAATAAATAAGCATCCTCTTTCAGGGTGCTTTTTCTTTTTTGATATCTTTCCTTCGTCAAAAAATTAGTACGCCGATTTGCAGATGATGCAGATGGTGTCCGCGAAATTTTTAAAAATAAAGATGGTTGCTTCATACCGCTTATTTTTAAGAAGCAAAGGCAGATCAATATGCTACGCGAAGCAAACACCAGCCTCGTCAATCAGCCTGCTGATTCGCCCTTTGCCCGCTTGAAATAACATGTTTCGAAAAGAAATCTTTGCGTTAGAAAATCTCCAGTGCTATCACAGATCTATTATTTTAAAATTATGGCATACGCAATCCGTAATCAATTTGTATGATCTATGACCGTAATTTACGTTTACTCCCTTTGACAGGGCATGAATTGAAAAAGTTTTCCTTATTTTTGATATGTTTTTTCTTCATCCTATTCCTTGAACGAGAAAATATTTAAATCATAATTACACTAAAATGGACAACAATAATTTAGAACAGATCACTTTCGGAGGCGGATGCTTCTGGTGCGTGGAAAGCTGCTTTAATATGCTGAAAGGGGTAAAATCAGCTGTTTCGGGATATTCCGGAGGGCAAAAAGACAACCCGACCTATGAGGAAGTATGCACCGGAACCACAGGCCATGCGGAAGTCGTACAGATCACTTATGATCCTGCCGTTATTTCTTATGAGCAGCTGATGGATGTTTTCTTTTTCCTTCATGACCCTACCCAGCTCAACAGGCAGGGCAATGATGTCGGAACCCAATACCGTTCGGTGATCTATTACAAAGACGATGCGGAAAAGGCAAAAGCGGAAGAAGCCATTGAAAAATCAAAACAATCCGGAAGATGGGCGGGTACTTATGTGACCGAGGTTACGAAGTTCGATAAGTTCTGGCCGGCAGAACAGTACCACCAGGGGTATTACAACGAAAATCCGACCCAGCCGTATTGCAGCGCGGTAGTAGGGCCGAAAATCCAGAAATTCAAAAAGCATTTCGGGGAACTGGACATGCTGAATGCAGAGTAATCCGGCATCGATTTTAAAAAATAAAGCGAAGGGCATGAGCCCTTCGCTTTTCGTTTACAAAAATAATCGTTTTATAAAAAGAAATAACCGTCTTAGTATCCGGGATTCTGGGTAAAATCCTTAGAGGCATCAATGGTGGCCTGAGGGATTGGAAAAATTCTCCGGTATGGCTGGGTAGCCGGTTTTGCCGTGCCTGCAAGATCAAACTTCCCGAACCGGATCATGGCTTTTCTCCTGTATAATTCCCAATACAGCTCATAGCCCGATTCCTTAAGTAAAGTATTGGCATCCAGAGAAGCAAGGGCAACTCCCGGAGCATTGCCTTTTAAAGCATCATTCGTCCTGCTTGTTCTGAGTTTATTAACATCCGCCAGGGCTGCCGTTATATTTTCGCTTCTGAAATAGGCTTCCGCCCTCATCATATAGATGGTTCCCAACCGGTATAAGGGAACATCCACCCCACTCGTTCCATTGTTTCCATAGCCGGGATCAAATTCAAACTTGAAGTTTCTTACCCCTCTGTTGATCTGTGCCTGGGTAAAGACCGCTTCCGAAGGATTATCAAAATTAAGATCAGGCGTAAAATCTGCGGCCAGGGTGGTATTTTTTTCCGTGAAAAGTTTATAAACTTTGATTCTTCCGTCTGCCGTCATATCAAAATTCCCGTTGACGATCTTAGGGCCGTACTGCTGCCCCACCTGCAGGCCTCTGTTGAAATGGAACCAGGGCTTTCCTGTTCCTTCCACTTTGCTGGTAGACGGGACGCTTACATCGGTACCGTCGTTTCTGAACCAGGTCCCATCGGAATACTGGTAGCTTCTCTGGAAACGGGGATCATTATGGTTTCCGTCCCAGGAATAATAAAATTCCGGGGTTACGCAGGAGGCATTCGTTCCCCGGTTGTCCGGTGAAGGCTTCTGAATTCTTTCCATGGACATGTAAGCCAGGTCATTATCGGAACCTTTATCCGAATTCGCGATTTTTTTCTGAACCACCGTAAAAATCATTTCTTTACTCGTATCGTTATCGATATCGAAATTGTGGAAATAATTGGATTCCAGGCTGAAAAGGGAATTGTTGATCAGTAAATTCGAGTATTGGATCACTTTATCCATATCCGTTCCGCCTCCGTTGATGGCCTGCTCTTTAAAGTTGAAGTTACTGCCTGTTTTATTTTTCAAAACGGCCCTGTTCAGATACATATCGGCCAACAATGCGTAAGCGGCCTGTTTGGTAAATCTTCCGGCATGGGTATTCTTGGTTTTGATGTCCGCTAAATTGGGAAGGAGACCCTCCACTTCCGTAATCAAAGCATCAATGGTGGTTTCCGCTTTTCGGATCTGGATGGGCGCATTAAGGTTATCAGGGTCCCTGTACGGCGCCTGCCCGAACAGATCGATCGTCGTATAGGTATAAAATGCCAGCAGCCCTTTGGCTTCCGCCAGGAATAAATCTTTATTGGCCGCTGTACTTTTATTGGCACTCGCAATTGCCGTTAAGGATTTGGTGATCCCGAAATTCAGCTGGTTCCAGGTACTCTTTACCACATCACTGTTGGCATCCCAGGTGAATTCGTGCATGGCTCTCCATTTCCCGCCGTCGCCCCAGTCGCTTCCCCGGGTGGGCAGAATCGCTTCATCGGTGGAATATTCCTGCAGGGCGAAAACGCCGCCGTGGTCAACGAAAGTTCCTTCACCAAGCTGGCTGTAGGCCGCAGCCAGAGCCGCTTCAGGATCTGCTACTTCAGCGCCCAGCACCTCATCGATTACTTTTTCATCCAGGTTGGTACATCCTACCAAAGCCAGTGCGGCAACGGATAAAACAAGGGTATTGATATTTAAAAATTTAGATTTCATAATTTCTTTTAATTAAAATTTAACGGTTGCTCCCAAAATGAACGTTTTCGCAGAAGGATAAGTCGTGTAATCAATTCCCAGCGACTGGTTACCGCCCACCTGCTTGTTGGTATCCACCAGCGGATCATAACCTGAATAGTTGGTAATCGTAAATACATTCTGTGCACTTACATACAGATTGATGCTTTTCAGGAATTTCAGCTGATTCATATTGAAGGTATACCCCAGCCTTACATTATTCAGGCGGATAAAATCCGATTTCTCAAGATACAGGGAAGACAACTGGGGCTGATTGGTAAAGCTGGCACCTGATTCGTAAAAGCTTTTCAGCACATTCCGGTCGGAGGCCAGGTTGTTGATGTTTAAATCCAGTGCCGTATTGTTGACCAGATACCCACCGGTCTGACCGATAAAGGAGAAGGCAAAATCAAAATTTTTGTACTTCATGTAGGAGTTGATCCCGAAAGTGAAATTCGGAAGGGCGCCTTCAAAGATCTTCCGGTCGTTCTGATCGATTCTTCCGTCGCCGTTGAGGTCTTCATACATATATTTTCCGCTGGCATCTACTCCCAGATAATTGTACATATAGAATGATCCTGCTTCATAACCGTTTTTGTAAATATTCGCTGTAACCCCCGAAAGTCCCGGTCCTGAAACTTCTCCCGAATAAATGGCAGAAACCGGAAGATCTTTTACCACGTTGTTTACGGTAGCCCCGTTTACATCAAAATTCCAGGTAAAATTTTCGCTTTTGATGATTTCCGAGCCTAAAGAGAATTCAAATCCTTTATTGACAATCTGGGCGTCCACGTTTCGCCATACGCTGCTGGTCGGACTCAGCGGCCTTGAAGGAATATTCAGGATAGGATCCTTTGTCGTTTTATGATAGTATTCCAATGATCCGTACAACTTGTTTCTGAAAAGGCTGAAATCTGCTCCGATGTTGGTCTGCTCCACCACTTCCCATTTAAGATCCGGGTTTACCGTCCGGTTGATGGCTACCCCATTGATCAGATTTAAATTATCGTATAAATAATATCCCGCCGCCTGGGTAAGGGAAGAACTGGCCTGGGTGATTTTATTGGGTACTTCCTGGTTCCCGGTTTGCCCCCAGCTTCCTCTCAGTTTCAGTTCATTAATGATCTGGGAGTCTTTCAGGAAGTTTTCATTGGAGACCGTCCAGCCTACCGCGACCGAAGGGAAATATCCGTATTTGTTGTTTTTTCCGAAACGGGTGGAACCGTCTGCTCTCAGGGAAGCGGTCAGGAGGTATTTTTTATCAAAATTGTAATTCACCCTTCCGAAGTACGACTGCAGCTCATTTTCCTGAGCGTAGCCCGCGCCCGGTACAAATGCCGTTCCTGAATATCCGGGATTGATTTCCGGAGCAATTCCCGCGCCCTGCGCGGCGATATCTTTGACCCCGAAATAAGTCCCGGTATTTTTGAATTTCTGATAAGAGAATCCTCCCAACAGACTGAAATTATGCCGCTGAAGATTAAAATCATACGTCAGGTAATGTTCCAGGAGTACATTGTAAGCATCAAGATTAGCCTGTACATAAACACCTTTCGGCGTCCGGTCCGTAAGGTTCGGGTACATGGTGGTATTTCTTTCCGACATGGTTTTATCGATTCCCAGATTGAATTTGTAATTCAGTCCCGGTAAAATTCGAAGCGTGGCTTCCGTATTCCCCAGCACCCTGAAGGTATTGGTTTTGTCACTGTAAACGCTCAGCAAATACAACGGGTTGTAGTGGGCATTCATATTGAAATTGGTGTAATTCCCGTTTTCATCGTATACGGAACGCGTAGGGTTGGCCATCAGCGCATGGATGATCAGCTGCCCGTCGGATCCTGCGTTTCCGCCATTCGGGATTCCGGTTTCCTTGATATCACTGGCGGTAAGGTTTACCTTTACTTTCAGCCTTTTGTTATCAAAAAAAGATTCTTCTGCGTTGATCCGGGCGGTATTTCTCTTGAAGCTGCTGTTCAGCACGATACCGTCCTGATCCATGTGGGAAACGGATGCAAAATAGCTTCCGGTGTCCGTCGCTTTTGAAAACGAAACCGAATGATTGGAAGAAACTGCATTTCGGTAGATCTCATCCTGCCAGTCGGTATTTCCGCCGTGGTCGTACAGCTTGTTGATTCCTGCTGCCCGATATTCGTCGGCCGTCAGCAAATCCAGATTTTTGATCACCGAAGAAAAGCCCAGATATGTATCATAGGTAAACATCGGCTCTCCTTTCTTTCCTCTTTTTGTCGTCACCAATACCACCCCGTTTGATCCTCTTGCTCCGTAGATCGCGGCCGCCGAAGCATCTTTCAACACAGTGATGGATTCGATATCATTGGTATTTAAAAAATTCAGCGGGTTTTTTGCCTGGACATTTCCCAATCCTACGTTCGGGCTCTGTGCACTTACGGGATCATTATTCAAAGGAACGCCGTCTACTACGAACAAAGGCGTGCTTCCGCTTCTGATGGAACCGATCCCCCGGATGGAAACATTCACCCCGGCTCCCGGTTCACCGCTCGTCTGTACGATGCGCACCCCGGCTACTTTTCCCTGCATCAGGTTGTCCACAGAGATGTTCATCCCTTCTTTGAAGTTTTCCGCTTTCAGCTGGCTGATGGCTCCCGTCAGGTCAGATTTTTTCTGTGAACCGTATCCTACCAGGGTTACTTCCTCAATGGCGGCGGCACTTTTTTTTGAGGATAAACTTACGGAAACGGTGGTTCCCGAAATTTTCACCATCTGTGTCGAATACCCGTCGTAGGAAATTGCCAGGGTCTGCCCGATGGCAGCCGAAACCGTAAAGTTTCCGGAGGCATCGGTAGCAACGGTTTCTCCTGTTTCTACAACCGCCACTTTCGCGCCTTCTATGGCGGAGCCGTCCTGATCGGTTACATTCCCGGTAATCGTTTCATTCGCCTGCGAAGCAACAGCATAACGTGCCGGAAGCCTTTCTGCATGGACCTGATGGGCCACCAGGAAAATCAGGGCGATCGGAATTAGTTTTTTAAACGTAAAAGAATTAATTTTGTGGTACATATCATTAAGTAAAGTAATTGCAAGACATTACACTGCTTGATAAAAAGCCGCTGTTGTTCCCGCAACAGCGGTTTTCATTTCAGGCCTCGTTAGTTTTTATTTCCGGGGTACAAAGTAAGAGTGTTTAGGCTGAAATGATTTTAACCTAATATTATCTTAAAATCAAATAAATATAAATGTCCGTTTTTGGGATAATGAGACCCCGTTCATCTTCAAATACTTACAGAGAGGACATTTCCCGCATTCACATAACCGTAAAAAAGACTTAACATCCTGTATAAGTGCCGTGGTAGAAAGACTTGCTATTTTCGCTGAAACAAATTCTGAATTCATGAAAAAGGCCGTTTTTTTAGGCATGTACTTATCTTCTTTAGCCCTTCTCAGGGCACAGTCTCCGAAGCTTGATGAGATGAAGATCAACGAAATCCAGGTGATTGGTTCTCATAATTCCTATAAAAAAGCCATCCTTCCGGAAGTCTACGAATACCTCTCGAAAAGAGATTCCCTGAATCTCCTCCCGAGAATCCAGTATGAACACATCCCGATTCCCCGGCAGCTGGACCTGGGGCTCCGCAATCTTGAAATTGATGTGTACGCCGACAGCAAAGGCGGGAAATATGCCCACCCGAAAATCCTGGACCTGGTAAAAACCACGCAGCCATTCGATCCGGAAGGAAAGATGAAAAAGCCGGGGTATAAGATGATCCACATTACGGATATCGATTACCAGACGCAATATTATACGCTGGAAGACTGCCTCAAGGATCTGAAAAAGTGGTCGGACGCTCATCCGGATCATGATCCCGTTTTCATAACGCTGGAGCCCAAGGACGGAAAAGCCAACGCGTACGGCACCGAACCCGAACATTATACGTCAAAGCTTTTCGATGAGCTGGATGGCGAGCTTAAAAAGTATTTGGGAAAGCATAAAATCATTACGCCTGACGACATCCGCGGCTCCTATCCTACCCTGAATGCTGCGGTTTTGGATAAACACTGGCCGAAAGTAAAAGAGGCAAGGGGCAAATTCCTGTTCGTTCTCGACAACAACAGCGAAAACCGGGACCTGTATATCAAAGGCCATCCGTCGCTGAAAGGAAGGATGATCTTTACCAATTCGGCTCCGGGAACTGCTGAAGCGGCGGTTTTATTCCGCAATGACCCGGGTCCTGAAATTACCGGGCTGGTAAAACAAGGATACATTGTCCGTACCCGGGCGGATGCCGATACGATGGAAGCAAGAAAAGAGGATTACTCCAGGTTTGAAAAGGCAAAAGAAAGCGGGGCACAGATCATCACGACCGATTATTACCAGCCGAGCACTTTGTTTAAGTCAAACTATAAAGTCAGTTTTGATCACCATACCTATGAACGGAAAAATCCCATAACCGGAAAATAAGAACATTTTTTACGATTAGATTGATAAAGGAAAAGGCTGCCGGATTACAGGCGGTCTTTTCTGCTTATTTAAACACAGATGACACAAAATATCTTCA
>JAKOOG010000371.1 GCA_022701545.1 Weeksellaceae bacterium
AACCCTAATCTGGTTCTCCAGTTCAGGATTTCTTATCTCCTTCCTTTCCGGTTCCGGAATTACAGGAGCTTCCGGCGTAATAAGAGCTGCTGTTTGTTTCCCATTTTTATTCTGATAAACCTTAAGAAACTTCTTTTGCTGATTGGTCAGTTTTTTTTCACCATCCCGGTTCCATCTTTCAGGCGGTGTACTTTCTTTGGCTTTTATAAAATCTCTGTATCCTTTGGTCAAAGGAATAATGTTCTTATCAAACCACGATAAATCTGTGCTCATATTTTTGTTATTAATATTGTTTTCCAGAGGATTAACAGAGCAAAAGTCAATAATAAAAGCTACAGAAACAACGTTTTAAAGCCTTGGCAATCTATAAACTAGCGTACTGGAGTATAAACTATATTTGGTATTAAAAAAACCATTTTTACTAAAGTAAAAATGGTTTTTGGGATCTTGTATTACACGTTAAAAATTATCTTCTGAAACCGCGGGACCTTTCAGCTTCCTGCTGCTCTTCAAATTCTTCATCCCTTTCTCTGTTAGCATCCTGGTACATATCCGGATCATTCACATTGAGCTGGATATCTTCCTTACCTTCTTTCTGCTTGAGTTCTTCGGGCAGGGAGATACTTTCGATGGAACTAATCTCCCGGCTGACAATATTAAGATCTACAGAAATCTCTTTAGCGATCTCCGGGTACTCTTCGATCTTGTCCTGAAGAAATGATTTAAGCTGCAGCAGTTCATTTTTGTACCGGTGGGTATCTACTGCATTTTTTCTTTCTGCAATAATCTTAGTCAGCTCTGCCGCATCCTTTATAAAATCGTACTCTTTCACGATTTTTAGTAATGCATCATAGATAAATGCTTTTTTTTCAAGCTCTTTATATTTTCCATCCGGAGAAATGTTTTTTATATCGGAATATTCAATTCCGCTTTTACTTTTTCCAAGGATAGCATCCAGGTTTTTATCCCTTTCATACATATTAACATCCAGCTGCGTATTATTGCCAGTAAGTTGGAAAGTTATCCTTCTTTTGTCATTGTCCGCCACGATAATAAATCCTTGTAGGAACTTTTGAATATCATCCGGTGTTAATTTTTTAGAGAATGAATTATCGGCTTCAATAATGCCATATTTCTTTAAATCTTCTGTCGGTAATGTACTATTGTTACTTTTCATTGTATGTTGCTATTAAATTGTTTACTTTGATTAAATCATTTAAAAAATGAGCCGGGTTAATATTTTGTCCGAACTCTTTTACAGAGAAATGCAGGTGCGGACCGGTTGAGTTCCCACTATTTCCGCTCCTTCCGATCACGTAACCGGCAGATACTCTTTCTCCCGGCCTGTAATACATTTCCGAAAGATGCAGGTAGGAAGTCTCAAACCGGTTGAAGTGCCTAACTTTTATATAATTTCCTCCACCTTTGGGGTCCCAACCGGCAGCAGTTACAATACCGTCCATCACGCTGTATACATTTTCGTAACTTGCCTTTAGATCAATCCCGTTATGCATTTTTCTTGTTCCAAAAATCGGATGTGTTCTTGTTCCGTATGAAGAAGTGATCGTGATTTTATTTTTAACCGGCATTACAATTTTTGATGCTATTTCTCCTTCCGGTTCTTCTACCAGATCATACTTTGTTAGGGAAGAGTTTTTCTTTGACTGTATCATCTCCCGATCCTTTAATCTGTCCATACTTAAGGCAAGCAGGGAATCCTTCATTTTCTGATACCCTGATTTTTTTTCGCCGCTTTTTGCGCTTAAATCTTTTATAAGGATTTTCAGGGAATCGATTTCATTTTTCAGATCCGATTTTCTCGGACTGTTGAATATCTTAATCCATGGCTTTTTACTCTTTTTTACGATGGACTCATTTTCTTCATTTTGGGTCTCTATTATTTTTTTATATTCCTGGTTTTCTTTTTTTGGCTGCACCGGCATCAGCGTATTGAATTGAGCACTGCATAAGCTGCCGGCAAATATCAAAAGAGGGATTAGGATTTTTATTCTTTTTATTTCCATACGATAATTTTATTATGTAATTAGACTTTCAATCTTATTTGAGCGTAATAACAAATAGCTCTTAATTCCCATAAAGTATTTGGTCCACAATTCTTACAGCTTTTTAATTGCATAAAGGAGATTTTTGAAAGTTCCTTTATGGATGTTGATGGTTTTAGATCGATATTAAGATGCTCTCTGTTTTGTTTTAAAATATTCAATAATCTGACTGAGGCAATATTGATTAATAAATCATCTTTTGTAATTCCTAAAAGTTTGGAATGATATTTATACCAATACATAGCATCTTCATCCAGACGCTCTTCCTGTATTTGTGAAAGATAGTTTTCTACCACTTCAAGGGCCTTTTGATATTGTTCTTTAGTAATCATCTATTTTATGGTTTAATAAGTTCATTTACCAGCAACTCTACCTCTTTGTTGATCCTTCTGTAATTGGTCATCAGGACTTCATTTTTCCGATCAACACCTGCTTTATCGACAAATGAATAATACGAAGGCATTTTTATGTAATTTGCTTCTTCTTCTTTTATGGCTTTCATATCCAGATTGATCTTCCCGTGGATCGCAGAAGATTTATATTCCTCCGTATCATTCTCTTCTCCCTGGGCGATCATGCCCACCATCTCACCTGTTCTAAGGGCTGCAATTTTTCCTGCCGGGATCATATTATCCATCTTTTCATTGATGCTGGTGGTCGATCCCTGCTGCGAGATGGACTGAGAATAGGACTTCTGTTTTATTTTCCCAAATAGCTTTTCAAGCCAGTCCAGGGTATTTTTATCCCGTGCGGACCCGGAGAAAACATTTCCAACAATGGCGGCAATCGTATCGGCAACTTCTTTTTTATAAAACTGCTTGAGCTGGGGAATCTCCTGAAGTCCCAGCAGAACAGCAACCCGGTTACTTCTTGCCGTCGCAATGATATTATCGATCTTATGGATATAGATCGTTGGGAATTCATCCGCAATAATTCCTCCCGGAAGATTATGTTTTGAATTAACCAGACGAAGGGTCCTGTTAAGAACTGAAGAGTACAGGGCAGAATTAATATCCTGCGTGGCTGGATCCGATGCCAGGATAATGATTGAGGGATTTGCCTTATCCGTTATTTTCAGCTCGACTTCATCCCCGGAAAAAACCCAAAAACTTTCTTTTGTCGCTAACCTGGATAAAAAGATCTTCAGCGTGCCCACCTGTCCTTCCAGCTGATCAAAAGCTTTGTTGTCATACGCTGATTTAAAAGGGGATAAAAGCGAATAGAGTTCTTCATGATCGAACAGGGTATCAAATATTTCCTTGTAACTGCGGTTCATAAAAGACAGGATGTGCGGCAATGTCGAATATTTTCCGTTTTGATAGGTAGCAAAGAAATAGATGCATGAAGAAAGGAAGTTGATCGCAGACTGCGTGAAGAACTGGTCAGCTCCGCCTCCTGCGCTGGCTCCTCCTTTCTGAAGGGAAGAAACCATTGATTCCGCCATTTCCTGAGCATCTGCCAGAGTTTCTACGTATTTTTTAGCAAACGGATTAATCCTTTTTGACTGCTCCACCTTGTTCAGGTTAATGACATGAAAACCATAATTGTAATCAGAATCTTTACTTTTTTTAAGCAGATAATGATAATAAGCAATTTGGGCCAGGTCCGGAAACTTAAAATCATAGATGCACAGACAGAAACCTTTAGCGATCATCTGCCGGATAGCAGGGTTGATAACCCCGAAGGACTTACCGGAACCAGGAGTACCAATTACCCAAGTTCCACGGAATGGATTGATGTTGATCCATCCGTTGTTTGATTTACCTTTATACCGGAAGATATAAGGAATATTGATGGTCGTATCCGACTTTATCAGCTCCTGGTTCTGATCAAAACTTTCCTCTTCTACGTTCCACCGGTCTTTTCCCATTTTCTGTTTCATCAGTTTAGAGATACTGTCCGCTCCCATCTGAAGGATAACGGCACCTGTAAACGACAACAGCGCATAACCAACCTGGTATATGCTCATGCCCGGAAAAACTTTAGGCAGGGAGGTATCCTCCGCTTCTTTTTGCCAAATCAGGGAAGAAAAGATCATCAATAGACCAATTACCATTGGAATCACGATTCCGGTGGTAACATTAAGGTCTTTCTTCTTTTGGGCTTTAGTCCCGACAGCGACTAAAGCAATCAGAACCAGAGTAGCGAATTTGGCATTTACCGGGGGATAAAAAAAACTCAGCTTTGAGAAGCTTTTCAGTAAGTTGGAAAGTACCGGAATATCCGCATGAAGATAGAATAGCGATGCGCAATCCAATGCGACAACTCCATACACTGCTTTTTGGACGAATCCATACAATTTTAATTGATGCTGCTGTTCCTGCATTTTTTATTTTCTTTATTACTTCAATTAAAAAGTATCTGCCTTTAGGATATCGGAGTAATTCACTTTCATTTCGATGGTCCTTCCGGAGAGCTGCTCTTCGATCATCCGGATCATTAAGACTTTGCTGTTAGGATAGGTGAATTTTTTAAACACGTAGATGTTCCTAAAATTTTTCCTGAAGTGTTTTTGACCGTTCAGTTTAAAAATCGGAGCCAGCTCGATACTCTGGTTATTGGTTGCCTTGTAAATCTTTTTATCTTCTATGGAAAATTTAAGGTCCTCTATATCATACCCCAGGTTAGAGTTATTTTTAAAAGTCATATCCAGAAAGATATAGTCGCTCATTACATACACATTATTCAGCTGGAAAGTCAGTTTAAGACTTTTCTTTTGCTGGACCGGATTTTTTTCTGATTTCTTCTGGATGATATCCATGGCGAATTTTCTTAGTTCCAGGTTGGAGAAGGTCATTTTATCGAATTCAATAGGCTGCATTGCCTCAGGCTGAATATGGATATTGGTAACAGTATTCAGGTTTTCCGGACTTCTGTACACCGCTTTGTATTGGGCAATAAAGGACTGTCCTACTACGGTAATAATGCCGATATTGC
>JAKOOG010000398.1 GCA_022701545.1 Weeksellaceae bacterium
CCCCGAAAAAGGAAGCTCCAAAAGTTTACCTGGTTCCGATACTCACATGAAACTAATACTATGAAAAAAATATTATTTTTTACTGCTTTAGCTGTAACAACATTATCGCAGGCACAGGTCAAGAAGAAAACTGCAAAACTCCAAATAGAAAAAGAATGGCTTAATCCTGTTAAGCTTACAAAAGAAGAGCGGAGCCGTCCTTATATGGATGAGGTTCTAAAAACAAAGGATTCTCTGACGCCAAAGGAAGCTGAACGAAGAAGAAGAAATATTGCAGCCGGAAATCCGTTCGCAAAATACGGCTATTATCCAAAAGTCGCGACCTTAAGCAAAGGGAAATATCTGGAATTCCACGATAAAGATTCTATTGTAATCATTGGTTCGGTAAAGTACAATACAAAGCAACAAAAAGTGATTGAAGTCTTGGATATTGACTTATCTGACCCTGATGCGCAGCCCATCGGTGATACCCATGGGAGATGGATGAGTCCCGACCCTTTGAGTGAGGAGTTTCCGAGTTGGTCGCCCTATAATTTTGTATTTTCCAATCCGCTGAAGTTTACAGATCCTACAGGTATGGCTCCGGAAACTGATTTCATTGATGTTTTTTCAGGCAAAAAAACTCACATAGAAGATGGAAAAGACCAAACTATAGTTGCTACTACAAACGAAGTTAATACAGCAAAAAAAGATTTTAAAAATGACAGAGCTGCTTATTTTGATAAGTTAGAAAAAAAAGAGAATTCATCTGCTAATTTGCATTTAACATCCAAAGAATTTAACTTATTGGCCCAGACTCTATATGCAGAGAGTTCAGGCGGTTTTCTGGAATCTTGGGGAATTGTAGATGTTCTGAAAAATAGAGCAGCAAATCAAGGAAATACCTTAATGGACCAGCTTTCTGATGAATCTCCTTATGGAGTTTATGGAGTTAGAAAAACTGATGGCGGTTCGCAAAATGGTTATAAATATTCTTACTCCAATGAAACCGGTTCTGATGCAGATGCCAAACGTAATAATATTCATAGAGCTATAGCGCATGCAATATATAGTAATACTGATCTAACGAATGGAGGAACCCATTGGGATGGAGTCGATTTTAAATCGGGTGGAGGTCACAAAGCGAGATATTTACAAGGATATCTATTTACAAATCCTTCTCACGACTTATTTAATCAGGGCAATTACAAAGTAAACGGACAATATAAATTTCAATCAACGAGTGCAATTGGCAATACAACTTTCTCAAGATATATAAACCCAGGAAAAAGATGGTACATTTCAAAATAACTTTACAGGCTTTCATTACTTCCATAATCATAATGGGTTGTACTAACAAAAGCAAATTGGCAGAACTAGATCTTAAAACTGCGGATAAACTCGATTTTAAGACTTACCAAAATCAATATTGTTTTGGGGATGTCTATAAAAAAATAAACATAAAGCCGTTAGCTAATTCTGGCTATTACAATGTCGATACTATAAAAATCTTCCAATTTTTAGATACATCGGGAAATAAGCCTGCAGCAGATAATTTCAGAGATTTTGTCTCTTACACTACAGATACACGTTTTTACTTGCTGAAAAATGGCGATAAAGACGCAGTTGTAGCTATCGGGCAATCTTCCGGCGCTTCTGCACTGGGTGCAGACTATTGGAATTACCTGTGCTATCTGGTACCGGAAAGAAAAGAAATAAAATTCACTTCTTTAATTAACAGTCCGTATTCGTTGTTCTTATCCAACAACTCTTTCAATTATGTTGAAGTTGCAGATAATATTCCAAGACCGGCAAATGGGGAAGTTGTAAAGCTGGATTACACACCGCTGATTATAGATACTTATGATACTGCAAAAAATAAATTGGCTCATTTTGAGATGAGTTGTCCTAAATAGCTTTATGATGATAAATAAATTACATGACCAGCTTTAATGAAAAATAAAATGGATTTCAAAATAATGATGCTGTTGCTTATACTTTTTTGCACAGGTATTAAAAGTCAAAGCAACCGGTTTTATTCTGATGCTTTTCAGAATATTGATAATATGCTCAACGATAAACAGAAGTACAGCTTCAGGGAAGGCGTATATGCTATAGAAAATGCGTATTATCAGGGTAAACTGGATACCGTTGAGCTAAACGGAAAAATCAGATTTCTTAGGAACTTCTGTCTGACCTTATTAAAAAACAGAAAGCTTAACTATTCTGAAAAGGATGAAAACAAAGTGAATAAATATGCGGCTATTTATTCAGTGATGTGTGAAGCCACTCCGGTTATCGTAAACAACGATACGATAAGATATAAACCGTTTACTTACGACTTTGATGATGTTTTCGGACATCGGGAACCTTCTAATCTTTTTCTTTCAAAACTATTGGATACCCAGAAAGGCAACTGTAATTCTTTGCCTTATCTCTACAAGATCCTGGCTGAAGAACTGGGCGTAGAGGCTAATCTGGCACTCGCACCCAATCATATCTATATAAAGCACAATATAAAATCTTTAGGCTGGTACAATACCGAACTCACAAGCGGTATATTTCCGCAGGATTCCTGGCTGATGGCTTCCGGATTTATCCATTTGGATGCTATTCAGAATGGTGTTTTTATGAAGGCTTTGAGTAATAAAGAAAGTCTTGCTTTATTGCTGGTAGATCTTGGAAATAATTATAACAAAAGCTATCCGGATAATGATGGCCTTTTTCCCATAAAGTGTGCCGAGCGTGCCACACAGATAGATCCTTATCTGGCGAATGCCCTGTTGTTGCAGGCAGAAACCCATAAAAGATTGTTTCAGAAGATCATGAAATTGCACAATACAAAGGATATTCAATCTGTAATAAGCGATCCGAAAGCAAAAGAACTATTTGACCGGATGAACAAAGAATATGCCCATATACATCAAATCGGCTATCGAAGCATGCCGGAAGGGATGTATCTTGACTGGTTGGTCTCTCTTAAAACCGAAAGGGCCAAATATGAAGATACGCGATTGAATAAAGTCCCTGACTCATAATCAGGTGGTCTCTGGTTCGAGTCCAGGTTGTAAAACATTTGAATTCAATAACTTGCATAAATGTAGGTGCTTTGTTTTTTAAATGGGTAACACACGGGTA
>JAKOOG010000401.1 GCA_022701545.1 Weeksellaceae bacterium
AATCAAAATCAAAATGAAAACATTGAACTTCTTAGTGATCGGAAAAAACCAGGAAATCCTGGATACCCTGAAAAGAGTAATTGAAAAAAATGAAGGCTGGAAAGCCGAAACGCTCAATGATGAAAGCCAGAGCCGCGATTTTATTACCACTCATGAAGTGGATATCGTATTGCTGAGCTCCGGCCTGGAAGACCGCTTTGAAAAAGACATCATCGCTTTCTGTGAGTATCTTGATAAAGAAGTGAAGGTAATCGAACATTACGGCGGCGGCAGCGGCCTGTTGCGCAGTGAAGTGGAAGGCCTTTATGCAGAAAAAAGAAATCCGGAAAAGAGGGTCATTCACCGGGCAGGCTCCGGAGGAATAACGAAAATGGACTGGCTTTCCGGTGAAAAGATATTCAGCTTCAGCGAATTTTATCATCCTGAACGGATCAATTTCGGGACCCTGAGGGTATTGAATGATGATGCCATTGTAGCCGGAAAAGGCTTCGGCGCCCATCCGCACGACAATATGGAGATCATCAGTATCGCCCTGGAAGGGACACTCATTCATGAAGATAACCTGGGGAACAAAACGGAAATAAAAGGAGGCGATGTCCAGGTAATGAGCGCCGGAACCGGCGTGATGCACAGCGAATTCAGTAAGGATGAAGGCGGTTTCGGAAAATTCCTGCAGATCTGGATCTATCCGAATAGAAGAAACGTTACGCCAAGATACGATCAGATGACGCTGGACATGACCAAAAGCCACAACAGGTTTCAGCAGATTCTTTCTCCCGATCCTGATGATGACGGAATCTGGATCTACCAGGATGCATGGTTCCACCTGGGAATCTTTGAAAATGGTATCGAAACCGATTACCGGATCAAAAAAGAAGGCAACGGGCTTTATGCCTTTATCATCAAGGGAAGTGCGGAAATCGCAGACGAGCAGCTGGGAGCCAAAGACGGTTTTGGCATCAGTGATGTATCGGATTTGCACATTAAAGCAACTTCGGAGAATACGGAGATTCTTTTGATGGAAGTGCCGATGGAGATATAATAAATTGAATTCGGTTGGCTTGAATGTCAGTTTCATTTATTTGAGCATAGAGAGAATATTCGTTATTTCCTGAACAAACGGAGAACTGCGTCCAAATTTTATTTGGAAAGCCGGGCATCTGCATAGCACAAATTAGCAAATTCCAAAAAAAATCCCGATTTTTGCCCTCTTCAAAAAATTCCGAGAACTTCATGAAACTTTGTATTGCCGAAAAACCCAGTGTTGCCAGAGATATTGCCAAAGTATTGGGCGCGACGACGCCGAAGCAGGGCTATATGGAAGGAAACGGCTATTGTGTGACATGGACGTTCGGGCACCTCTGCACCCTCAAGGAACCACACGATTACGGTCCGCAGTACAAATCCTGGAATCTCTTTCTGCTGCCGATCATTCCGCCTAATTTCGGAATCAAATTAATTCCGAACAAAGGCGTTGAAAACCAGTTCAAAGTGATTGAAAGACTGGTGGAAGAATGCGATGAGGTAATCAACTGCGGGGATGCCGGGCAGGAGGGAGAGCTGATCCAGCGGTGGGTGCTGCAGAAAGCAAAATGCAACAAGCCGGTGCAGCGGTTATGGATTTCATCCCTTACCGAAGAGGCGATCAAAGAAGGTTTCTCGAATTTAAAACCGGCTGAGGAATATAAAAATCTGTACCTCGCGGGCAATGCCAGAGCAATCGGCGATTGGTTGCTGGGAATCAATGCCACCAGGCTTTTTACAAAAAAATTCGGCGGAAACAAGGCCGTCCTTTCGATCGGAAGGGTTCAGACCCCTACATTGGCCATGCTGGTGCAGCGTCAGAAAGAGATCGATGCTTTTACCACCGAAGAATACTGGGAGCTGAAAACCAAATACCGCGAAGTAATTTTCAACGCCGCCATCGACCGTCTCAAAACCCTGGAACGTGCCGAAAAAGGACTGGAATACCTGAAGCAGAATCCTTTTGAAATCGTTTCCTTTGAAATTAAGGAAGGAAAAGAGAAGAATCCGAGACTTTTTGATCTGACGGCCCTTCAGGTGGAAGCCAATAAAAAATACGGTTATTCTGCGGAAAATACACTCAACTACATCCAGAGCCTGTACGAGAAAAAGCATGTTACCTATCCAAGGGTAGATACAACTTACTTATCCGAAAGCTTACATCCGAAAATAGAAGGCATTCTCCGGAAAATGTATTTCTATCAGGAACTTATTGCTCCTTTGCTGGAAGCGCCGATCCCGAAATCAAAAGCTGTTTTCGATGATACGAAAGTCACCGATCACCACGCGATTATCCCGACGGAAGTTCCGCCTTCACAGAATTTAAGCCGAGAGGAAAAGCTGGTCTACGATCTGGTAGCCAAACGGTTTATCGCGGTTTTTTACCCGGAATGTAAAATTTCAAATACGTTGGTGGAAGGAAAAGTGGGGACCATCCCGTTCAAAACAAGCGGAAGGCAGGTTCTTGAACCTGGATGGAGAGCCGTTTATGCCAAAGAGCCGAAAGAAGAGACCACCGACAAAGAAAAAGAAAAGGAAGAGGAGCAGACGATTCCTGAATTTGTTGCAGGGGAAACCGGGCCGCACGATCCGATGATCCACCAGGGAAAAACATCTCCGCCGAAAGCATATACCGAAGCCACCCTCCTGAGAGCCATGGAAACGGCAGGAAGGCAGGTGGAAGACGAAGAGCTTCGGGAAATGCTGAAAAACAACGGTATCGGAAGGCCTTCGACCCGTGCCAACATTATTGAAACCCTCTTCAAGCGGAAATACATCGAAAAGAAAAGGAAAAACCTGATTGCGACGCAAACCGGAATTCAGCTGATCGATACCATTGAAGACGAATTGCTGAAAAGCCCGGAACTGACAGGAGAATGGGAATCGAAGCTCCGAAAGATCGAAAGCGGCCAGTATGAAGCCAACCTGTTTAAGGAAGAGCTGATCCAGATGGTCACGGAACTCACCAAAAAAGTAGTCGACGGAAAAGGAAAAGTCATTGCTCTGGAAGAAGAAAAAGCTGAAGTCGCGAAGGAAAAGAAAAAAAGAGAACCGGCGGTAAAAAAAGAACTGCAATCCTGGGAAGAAACCAAATGTCCGAAGTGCAGAGAACACCATCTGATGAAAGGAAAAACAGCGGTCGGCTGTTCGGATTTCAAGAACTGCGGCTTTAAGGTTTCGTTTGAGATTTTCGGTAAAAAACTGTCGGATAAACAATTGATGGACCTGGTCGTCAAAGGAAAAACCTCAAAGCTGAAAGGCTTCACCGCGCATCCGGAAACTTTAACCGAAGGTGTTCTGTCCATGGATGAAAACTTTGCCTTAGCACTTGTCTGAATTGTAATCCGATATGTTCCAAATTTCTCAGGTACTCACAGGTTTCAGAAACAGATAGAATCTGCATCATCTGCGTGAAATTAATAAAATTGATAAGCTCTTTGATACGGGTAAATTGGCTACCTTTAATCTCAGCTAAAATTTTACCAGCATGAAAAAAATAATCGGGCTGATCATCCTCGGAATCTGTACATTCAGCTTTGCGCAAAACAATAATTTCGGAAAAAATCCCGCAGCCGGCAAAATCCTTCATCTGAAGGACGCCGATATTTATTACGAAACATACGGAAAAGGAGAACCATTATTTTTGCTTCACGGGAACGGAGGCAGCATTGAGGCTTTTGCAAAAGAAATTCCCGAACTGTCGAAACATTTCAGAATTATAGCGATGGATACCCGAGGGCAGGGAAAAAGTACGGATATTTCCAAAGAACCACTGACGTACAGGAAATTTGCAGACGATGTAAAGCGGCTGGCCGATGAACTGAAATTAAAAAAAATCAACATTTTCGGATGGAGCGACGGAGGGAATACAGCCCTTGAATTTGCGATTAAATATCCCGGACAAACCAACAAAATCATTACCAGCGGAGCCAACGTTTTTCCGGCCGGCGTAGGGCAGAATGAAGTGGAGGCGATGAAGCGCGATGTTGCTGAAAAAACTGCTCAGCAGAAGCCCCCAAGTGAAATCCGCCTTGTTCAGCTGATGATCGATGAGCCCAACATCACAAAAGAGCAGCTTAACCATATTAAAGCGAAAGTCCTGGTGGTGGCCGGAGAAAACGATCTGATTCTTCGTTCCCATACCGAATACATCGCCAAAGAAATCCCGGGCTCCCGGATGAAAATTTATAAAGGTGCCTCTCACGGCGTCCCGATCGAAAGGGCGGAAGAGCTCAGTAAAGATATCATTGAATTTCTTTCAAAATAAATAACGGATACTGTTTTCAAAGTGAAGGTTCTAAACATAATTCTCCTGCATCAATTTTGAAATATTAAAACAGTCAGTCCTTTCTTAATCAAAATGATTTTACTGAAACATTCCTCAGCTTCTCAAAATGCTCTTGGTTAAAAACTCATCTGCATTAAAAACTTACAGAAATAAAATAAATTTATGACTCCCGAAAAGAAACAGCTCATTACCGAAAGCTTCAACCGTTCCGAAACCTTAAAATTCTACAAAGCCGAACTCCTGGAAGCAGATACCGATTTCATCTCAATAAAAATCCCCAAAATGGACCTGATGACCCGGAAAGCAGGCATGTTCAACGGTGCCATGATCGCCTCTCTGGTGGATGTCTCTTCTGGCTATGCGGCCGTCAGCCACTATGAACAGGACTGCTACGTCGTGACGGTAGAACTGAAAGTCAATTATCTGCGGCCGGCCATCGGCGATGCGCTGGTTTCAAAATCTTATGTGGTGAAAGGCGGCGCCAAGATCAGTGTGATCCGCACGGAAATTTATACGGTAGATGATAACGGCGGATCCGAAAGCCATGTTGCAACGTCATTGGTCACGATGATGAAAATAAAATGATTACTATAGGCTGGAAGAGGGAAGGCTGATGCTGGAAATTCTTTTTGTCCATATAACGCCAAAAGTCCTTAACTTTAAATCTCCATTAATGACTTCTCAAGCCTGAAGGGGCGGCTTAAACCAGCATCGGGTGCAGTCCGATGACTGCAAGTTGACAATTGAAGAATGGTTCAATAAACACATAAACCACATTTTTAATAATCATCAACCAATCCATCAGATTTTAAATTTCACTTTGGAAATGGAATACATTTTGCATACAAACATGCGATAAAATAACGTATGAATTTAATCATCCGCCTTCTGGTAACCGCCATTGTAGCTTATTTACTGACCTGGATATTACCGGGCGTACATTTTGCAGGATTCACCGGAGCGGTGATTTTTGCCGTTGTCCTCAGTTTGCTGAATCTATTTGTAAGGCCAATCCTTAAACTTTTGGGGCTGCCGCTTACGATCATTACGTTAGGTTTATTTACCCTGGTCATCAATGCCATTATCATTTTGATAGCGGATTATTTTATAGACAGCATGGAAGTGAACGGATTTTTGTGGGCACTGATTTTCAGTATTTTGCTCTCCGTCGTTACTTCCCTGGCCAATTCGGTGTTTTCGGATGGCGATTAGTAAAAGGAATCAATCAATCGAAGGTATATATCAACTTGGGCGGACTTCGGTTCGTTCTTTTTTTTGGCCGTATCTTTTAGAATAAATCATCATTATCAAAATTCATAAACTGGAGTAAATAAACCAAACGGGTTTTCAAAACCCGTTTGGTTTTTTCTTTCAATCTTATTTTTAGAAAATTAGTAAAGTAAAAAACGTTGGATGTGTAAATCAGATTTAAATAAGGTTCCTTATTCCAGGCTTCCGGTAAATTAATCCCGATTCCCGGTCCCTGTTTTATTTTAAATAATTAACTTTGGCCATCTTTGAAATGAATAAGACCGGTGGCCTTGCAACAGGATACCGGCCATAAAAAATGAATATCAACATATGAAACTTAAGTACAGCCTGCTGGCTCTGGCAGCTCCGCTTTTAATGAATGCACAACAAGTAATGACACCTGAAATCCTCTGGACTTTGAAAAAAGTAGGCGTACAGGCCGTTTCTCCAGACCAGTCCTCGCTGATTTATAAAGTAGGGCAGGTAGATCTTAAAACAGAAAAAACGAAAAACGAGAACTATTTCCTGAATGTTCTCAATCACCAGTCCGCCAAAATAGATTTAGGCAAGAAAACCCTGATCCAATGGGATAAAAACGGAATCTACGCGCAGGAAGGAGACCAGATTTTCCTTTCCAAAGACAGCGGGAAGACATGGACGGAATTTTATACGATCGGTGAAGCAGACAACATCGTTATCGCGCCGGATGGTAAAAAAATAGCGTTCAGCAAACAGGTGCTGATGGAAAAGGTCATGGGAAAAGACAAATATCCCGATACGCCTAAAACCACGGCTCAGGTCTACACCGATCTGAACCACCGCCATTGGGATTACTTCAATGAAGGAAAATACAACCATGTTTTCGTAGTCAGTATTTCTGAAAAAGCAGAAGCAGCCAAAGACCTGCTGGAAGGGAAAATGTGGGATTCTCCGCAACGGCCTTTCGGAGGTGCCGAAGATTTTATCTGGAGCCCGGATTCTTCACAGCTTTTATATGTAACAAAACCGAAAAGCGGAAAAGAATACTCCACAAGCACCAATACCGATATTTTCGCTTATGATCTCGCTTCCGGAACGACAAAAAACCTTACGGAAACCAACAAAGGATATGATGTCAACCCGAAATTCAGTCCCGACGGGAAATCACTGGTTTGGCAGAGTATGGCCAGAGACGGTTATGAAGCCGATAAAAACGATATTAAAATCATGGACTGGAAGTCCGGGAAAACCACGAACCTGACAGCCGGATGGGACGACAGTGTTTCAGGAGACGTCTTCTGGAGCGGGGATTCAAAGACCATTTATTTCACGGCGGCTTTCAGAGGGACCAAGCAGCTTTTTTCCTTAGATCCTAAAAATGCAAAGGTTCAGCAGATCACCAAAGGGAATTTTGATGTGAATGAAATTTTTGCCGATCAGAAAAATTCGCTTTTGGTGGGAAGAACGGACATCAACCATGCCACAGACCTTTTCTCGGTAAACGTTAAAAACGGGGAAATGAAACAGGTGACGGAGGCCAATAAGGAAGCTTATGCCAACCTGGCCGAGGGGAAATCCGAGCTGAAGATGGTAAAAACCACCGACGGCAAGGAAATGGGCGTGTGGTTCCATTACCCGCCGAACTTTGATCCGGATAAAAAATACCCGACGCTGGTGTACTGCCAGGGAGGACCGCAATCGGCCCTTACTCAGTTTTTCAGCACAAGGTGGAATTTTGCTTTAATGGCTGCCAACGGTTGCATCGTCGTGGCACCGAACAGAAGGGGAATGCCGGGATGGGGAACAAAATGGAACGAGGAGATCTCCAGAGACTGGGGCGGGCAGCCGATGCAGGATTATCTTGCAGCGACAGATTATGCCAAAACATTGCCTTACGTAGACGGAGACCGGGTAGCGGCAGTGGGAGCAAGTTACGGAGGATACAGCGTCTTCATGCTGGCCGGAATCCACCAGAACCGTTTCAAGACCTTCATCGCGCATGACGGGTTGTTCGATATGAAATCCTGGTACCTGACCACGGAGGAATTGTGGTTTGCCAACTGGGACTTGGGCTCTCCATGGGAAAAACCATTGCCGAAAGCCTATACGGAATTTAATCCGAGCAATTTTGTGGATAAATGGAACAAACCGATCATGATCATACAGGGCGGAATCGATTACCGTGTTCCTTATGAGCAGGGCCAGGAGGCCTTCCAGGCGGCAAAACTCCGTGGATTGAAATCCAAACTGGTCTATTTCCCGAACGAAAACCATTGGGTGCTTCATCCGCAAAACGGACTTGTTTGGCAAAGGGAATTCTTCGACTGGCTGAAGGAAACTTTGTAACCCCGGAGTCCATTCGTCCGGAAAAGCTTAGAATTTAATAAATTTTTGAAAGGTAGTTGTATACCTGTATAAAATAAGAATATCAATAGGAGCGGACTTTAGTCCGCTTTTTGTTGATCTCTGGAAAACGGCTTTAGCCAAATTACTTACCATCATGTCCGACCGTATTTCATCTTTCCCGCCCATTATCGACCGTAATTCCAGAATCTTAATCCTGGGATCGGTTCCCGGTGTAAAATCTTTGGAAAAACAGCAGTACTATGCCCATCCGCAAAACAAATTCTGGAAAATTGTTTTTGAATTATT
>JAKOOG010000003.1 GCA_022701545.1 Weeksellaceae bacterium
CTGAATTCCTTCATCGGGATTGCCAAAAGCCATATTGCAAATGAAGGAGTATTGGAGCAGTTAAAAAAAATCCAGTTCGATTTATTTACCGTCGGCTCCGAAGCGGCAACTCCCGTCGATAAGCTGATGCTGGCCAACGGAAAATCACGCCTGCCGTTGGTGATTTCGGATGTTGAAATCGAAGCACTGGAACATTGGATGGATGCTTTTGATGAACAGGTGGAGCCTTTGCAGTATTTTATTCTTCCCGGAGGAGGAAAAGCGGCAACTTTTCTGCATGCAGCCCGGACCATCTGCCGAAGGGCAGAACGCTCTCTGGTATTCTTAAATGAGTCTGAAGAAGTGCGCCCCGAGCTGATCAAATACCTGAACAGGCTTTCGGATTACCTCTTTGTGCTGGCAAGATACATTTCAAAAATCAATAACGAACCGGAAGAATACTGGAATCCGAATGAAAGATAAAGTCTTGCTTTTCATCAACGGTGATGCTCCGAAATCTTTTCCTGATCCTGATAAATATGGTCTGATTGCCTGTACCGACGGTGCCTTTCATTATCTGAGAAAACTGAATTTCCCATTGGAAAAGCTGGATTTCATTTCCGGCGATTTCGATTCTCATTCGGGAAAAGAAGAAGGCATTTATGATGAAAAGTTCATCTACACGCCTGATCAGGACAAAACCGATTTTCAGAAAGCACTGGAGATTATCGAAGAAAGAAACTTCCGGAAAGTTGAGGTGCTCGGCGGAAGCGGGGGAGAACAGGATCATTTTTTGGGAAACCTCACCGTGGCTTTCGGATATAAAGACCGGCTGGATATTAGATTTTACGACGAATTTTCAGAGTATTATTTTATTCCAAAAAGCATTAAGGTACAAAACATAAAAGGTAAGATGATTTCCCTGTATCCTTTCCCATCTGTTGAAAATATTACGACCGAGGGACTGAACTGGCCGCTGACCAACGGGAATTTAAGCATCACTTCCAGAATAGGAACCCGGAATTTCGCCGTAGACGATGAGGTTTCCATCGAATACAGAAAAGGTGATCTTCTGATCTTTATCGGAAAAAATTATTTGTAATCTCAATAAGAATGGGCTAAAGTCCGTTCATTTAGGCCAAAGCTCCATCAGCTTTAGCCAAAACTTAAAAATAACCGCAAACATCTGCGGTTCAAATAAAATGAAATCCCTTATTAAAATTCCTTTCTTTTTTATCGTATTTATTTGTGTTTTCTCCTGCAGAACACAGCAGATGTCCGCACCGGAATACGGGAAAAATATAACGGAAACCGATTTTACAATTAAAAAAGTCCGCAACTTCCGGACCGTCGGGAATATTAAGAATAGAGAAGGAAGAACATTGAAAGAAGGAAAGCTGTACAGAAGCGCCAATCTTTTTAAGCTGAAACCGAAATCCTTTAAAACCATTAAAAATCTGGGAATCCGGGAAATCATCGATCTGCGGAATTCAAAGGAAATTGCCCAGAAACCGGACCGGATCCCTGAAGGGGTCGTCTATAAAAACGAGTCGGCGTTTGAGGATGAAGGCGACCAGCTGGACCAGGCCAGGAAACTGGTGCTGAAAGGAAAAGTAAACGGGTACGATGCCGAAAATAGGATGCTGGATTTTTACAGGAATTATGTTACGGAACATCCTGAAGTGATCCGTAAGATCATTACCGGAATCCTGGAATCCGATACACCGGTTCTGTACCACTGCACCGCCGGTAAAGACCGTACGGGAATCATTACGGCATTGATGCTGACCATCCTGAATTTCGACCGTGAAACCATTAATAACGATTATCTTCTGTCGAATAATTACAGGAAAAAACTGGTGAACAAACGTCTCGGGCTGGCCCGGAATTTACATTTTGTATATCCGAAACTGGACATCCGGGTATTGGAAAAACTGAGCTGGGTGGAAACGGCTTATCTGGATGCTGCTTTTAATGAAATCAATAAAAAATACGGTTCAACCGACCGATATATTCAAGAGGTACTGGGAATATCTGAAGAGAAGCGGGAAGAATATATCCGAAAGTTCACATATTAATAATCAGACATCGTTTTTCGGGTGGGAAGCGGACAAAATTTATAATAATTTTAACGTTAAAAAACCAAACTTTTTTAGCAATTTTGCAATCTTAATTCACTTGTTTAGAAATGAAAATAAAGTACTCGGAACTTATTGATCAGACGTTGTATTTCCCTACGGAGGAATTCAATGTTTCTGAGAACAATTTGTTGTTCCACGACATCCCGTTGATGGACGTAGTGGAAAAATTTGGCACCCCGCTAAAAATTAGCTACCTGCCGAGAATTTCTCAGAACATCCAGAAGGCGAAGAGCTGGTTTAAGGAAGCGTTTGAGAAAACCGAATATAAGAAGAATTATACCTATTGCTACTGCACAAAATCAAGTCATTTCAAATTTGTACTTGAAGAGGCACTTAAAAACGATATCTCTATAGAAACTTCTTCAGCATATGATATGGATATCGTGAAATCTCTTTATACCGAAGGGAAAGTCACGAAAAATATCGAAGTCATCTGCAACGGCTTCAAAACCGATGATTACCTGGCGAAAATTTCGGAGATGATCAACAGTGGTTTCGAGAACATTACGCCGATCCTGGACAATTACCGCGAACTTGATAAGCTGACGGAAAGCATCGATACTACCTTCGATATCGGAATCCGGATTGCTTCCGAGGAAGAACCGAAATTCGAATTTTACACCTCAAGATTAGGAATCGGATACAAGGACATCATCCCGTATTACAGCCAGAAAATTGCCGAACACCCAAATGCAAGGCTGAAAATGCTCCATTTCTTCATCAACACCGGGATCAAGGATACGGCTTATTACTGGAACGAATTATACAAATGTCTTCGCGTATATGCCCGTTTGAAAAAAATTGCTCCGGAAGTGAACTCCCTGAACATCGGAGGAGGTTTCCCGATCAAAACATCTTTACAGTTCGATTACGATTACCAGTACATGGTGGAGGAAATCGTTTCACAGATCAAAAAATTCTGTGAAGAAGAAGGGGTTGAGGAACCGAATATTTATACTGAATTCGGAAGCTTCACCGTAGGAGAGAGCGGTGCAAACATTTATAAGATTATTTCCCAGAAACGCCAGAACGACAGGGAAAAGTGGAATATGATCGATTCTTCTTTCATGACGACGCTTCCCGATACCTGGGCAATTTCCAGGCACTTCATCATGCTCCCGCTGAACCGTTGGGAAGATACCTATGAAAGGGTGTTCCTGGGCGGGCTGACGTGCGATTCGGATGATTATTATAATTCGGAACAGCATACGAATGCCATCTACCTCCCTGTTTTCAGCGATACTAAGCCTCTGTACATCGGGTTCTTCCATACAGGCGCGTATCAGGAAATGATTGGGGGTTACGGCGGGGTTCACCATTGCCTGATGCCTCAGCCGAGACACATCCTGATCCAGAAAGATGAAAACGGCGACCTGCAATACGAGATTTTCCGTGAAAAACAGGAACCGGAAGATATACTGAAGATCTTAGGATATCAGTAATCTGATCTTAGGGATCAATAGAAACGGACTTTAGTCCGTTTTTAAAATCGAAAATTCAATTCGGCTTTAGCCAAAACTTATACAAGAGGCTGTCCATAATTTGGACAGCCTGTTTTATTTTTCTGGAGTTCAAAACCTATGAGGTTTAGTCGAAATACTGCGCAATTTTATCAATTTCCAGGTCCGAATAATCGGAAACTACCGTGTCGGCCAGTGTATAGTCCTGGTTTTTGGAATGTGGGCTCCGGTAGGCAGCGCAGAAAATTTCTGCCCGGTGGGCGGCCAGGATGCCGTTGGTGGAATCTTCGATCACCATGCAGTTTTCTACTGGTTCTTCGGCCATCTCGGCAGCGAGCAGGAAAACTTCGGGATGCGGTTTGGATTCCTTTAGGTCTGCCCCGCTTATTTTACCCATGAAATATTTTTCCAGCTCAAACTTTTCAAAAACCATATTGATGGTAGTCATCGTTGCGGAAGAAGCCAGGATCAGTTTGATTCCGTTATCGTAATAATGCAGGATCAGTTCTTTCACGCCGGGGATGAGGTCGAAATCCTCATCATGGTAGAAATAATCCTTAAAGTAATTTCTCTTGATTTCCGCGATTTCCTCAAAGGTCTGCTTCAAATGAAACTGATGAATCAGCGTATCGCAGACCCTTTTCGTGGAAGCGCCTGTGAACGAAGTGTATAAATCTTCGGAAACATCGATTCCCAGATCGTTAAATGTTTTAAAATAGGCTTTTCTGTGCAGGGGTTCCGTATCCACAATCACGCCATCCATATCGAACAGCACAGCTTTTAAAGGCATATCTGAATTTTTTTTACTAAAATACTAAACCTTTCAGAATTACCGAAAGCATTTGCCCATTACTTTTGCATTTCCAGGATCCAGCCGCTTATGTTATCCAGCGCAGAAGGGGAGATCGTCTGTTCGATTTCCGCATATTCGGTAAAGGCACCGGTTTTCGCCTCTTGAAACAGGTGGTTCAGGCCGGGCAATTCCTGCGTTTTAAAGTCGGGATTGCCTGCTTTTTTCAGGGACTGGCCGATCGCCTCGAGGTTCTCTTTCGAAGGAACCTGGAAATCCAGGCTGCCGTTCAGGGCGAGTACCGGGATCTTTACTTTGGAAAGGTATTGGTCGGGATTAAATTTTATAAAATACCGGAACCATGGGCTGGAAGTCTGCTTCTGAATATTCTGAATAGCCGTTTCGTCCATCTGACCCTCGAAATTTTTAGTTAAAAACTGCTGGAGGTCTTTTTCATAATCGTTTCCGGAATAGTTTTTAATAAAACGGTAAATTTCGGAATTGACTTTTCTGCTTTGCCCGATCTGATCATTATTTTGCCCCATCAGCTTTCCGGCCCGTTCATTCTGTTGGATCAGCAGTTGGTCTATTGGTGTTCCGGGAGCTGCCATCAGAACCAGGAATTTTACTTTTTTATTCATCGTAGCGACCATCGGCGCAATCATTCCGCCTTCCGAATGACCGAGCAGGCCGATGTTTTTATACCCTTTGGAAACGAGATATTCAACTGCCGTGTTGATGTCCGTAGCAAAATGATAGGAGGTGTCGTTTGCCGTTCCTTTTGAAGAACCGCCGATACCCCGGTCGTCAAGCCGTAGGGTGGCGATTCCTTTCTTCGCGAAATCGTCGGCGATTACGGCAAAAGGCTTATGCTCGAAAAGTTCCTCATCCCGGTTTTGGGTTCCGGAACCGGTGATTAGTACCAGAATAGGTTTATTTTTATCAAAATTTTCAGGCTGTGCGATGGTTCCGGCCAAAGTGTTTTTGTCTGCCGGGTTTTGAAACGTAACGTCTTCTGTATGATAGGTGAATGGCGGTTTCGGGGTCTGCGGACGATTAAGTGCCGATCCGTTTCCGGTATTGGACGTAAAGATCAGCGGCAGCTGCATACCGTTCTGGGAAAAAGTCCCCTCGATTTTTCCGTTGATCAGTTTCCCTTTATAAGTGGCACCCAGCATTTTCTGTTCAAAGGAAAGCTCGTTGTTTACGAAATCCGTTTTATCGACGGGAATGTCTTTGGCTCCTTGTTTCGGACTGTCCATGGTGGAGGAATAAAGGCTTCCGTTTTTTTTGATATTTAAAATGAGGGGAAGTTTCATGCCCTGGAATTCAAGTTCACCTTTCCAGGACCCTTCGATGGTTTGTGCCTGAAAAAGAGAAGCGAA
Source organism: Weeksellaceae bacterium (assembly GCA_022701545.1). GTDB lineage: Bacteria > Bacteroidota > Bacteroidia > Flavobacteriales > Weeksellaceae > Chryseobacterium. Next base: position 5,756 of record JAKOOG010000003.1, read on the forward strand.
TAAAAGAACTGCAAGTACAAATACGGTTTTTGTTTTCATAAGTTATAGAGAGATTAAAAGTTTGGAAATAATTTCGGCAATGATCAACGCAATGGCAAAACCTACGAAATGCTGCCATTTTTTAGCATTGACAGCGGTTCTGAAACCATTTACCAGAAGGGTAATGTAATAGGCGGTAATAGCCAGAAGAATCATGCTGATGACAAAAAGCAGCATAAGATCCATTGGTTGGAAATTCAAATGCTGAAGATCACCCTGATGACTGATGATTTCATCTTCGACTTTTTTCAGCACAGGCAGAGCCGTGATTACTGCGCTGATGTATTGCGGGAACCGGGATACCATCGCCGTGTTGAGAATGTCAATGGCCCTTGTCTTCCGGTTGATCAGTTTTCCCAGGATGAAAAGTACCATGAAAATGCAGGCTACGTTAATGCTGTTTTCTTTCAGGCTCGTTAAAAAATCGGTTTCGTACTGATGGACATCCAGGACGCCGTCAAAGGTTACATTAAAAAGAGAGCCTACAAAAGAGCCCGCTAAGGTGATCAGGATACCGGATACCAAAAGCTGCTTTTCGCTGTAGATTCCGAAAGGGTTAAAGAGGAGTTTCCAGTTCATGGGTTATTTTTTAAGGGTTTCAATTTTTCCGATCAGGTCATCCATTTTATTTCGCATGGTAGGATAGGAAAGTCCCGCCTGTTTCGCCATCTCCTTGATGCTTCCGCTTGACAGGAAGAAATTCAAAATAAATTCCTGTTCTTCACGGCCCAGCTGCAGATACAGTGGAAGCTCATAGTTGCCGTTAACCGTTGTTTCACAATGGCTGCATTTCATCTGGCTGACCTGCAAAGCCGATTCGCAACTCGGACATACAATAGGAAGTTTCATTGCTCTTAATTTATACAAAAGTAAAAATTATTTTAATAAAGTTAAATTAAATTTAAATAAAATTGAAATAATATTTTAGTAATGATTGTTTTGATTTTATTTTTATTAAACTTTAAACTAATACTGATTGCTGATTACTCATTACCGATTACCCATTTCCCAACTTCTTCGTATCTTTGCCGAAATCATTTAATTCTACACAAAACATGAAGACATACGCAGGAATTCCTGAAGAAAATGCATCATTGGAAAACTCGAAAGTAATGCTGGTCACCGTTCCTTACGACGGAACCTCAACCTGGGGAAAAGGGGCCGACAAAGGCCCGGAATTGTTCCTGGATGCTTCCGAAAACATGGAGCTTTACGACATCGAAACACAGACGGAACCTTATCTTGACGGGGTGTACTTAGCCGGAGAAATTTCTGAAAATGCTTCACCGGAAGCGATGACGGAAGCAGTTTATCAGAAAACAAAAGAATTGCTGGATAACGACGGGAAATTATTTACGCTTTTCGGAGGGGAACATTCCGTTTCCATTGGTTCGATCCGTGCGGTAGGGGAGAAGTTCGAGAACTTAACGGTTCTTCAGCTGGATGCGCATACCGATCTCCGTCCGGAATTCCACGGTTCTACGTCCAACCATGCGTGTGCGGTTTTTGAAGCCAATCAGAAGCACAACCTGGTGCAGGTGGGAATCCGTTCCATGGATGTGGAAGAAGCGCAGTACCTGCCGGAAGGAAGGGTGTTTTTCGCTCATGAAATTGCCAACAATGAAAACTGGGTAAATGATGTATTGGAGAAAGTGTCAGGAAATGTGTACATCACCATCGACCTTGATGCGTTTGATCCTTCGCTTTGTCCGTCAACGGGAACTCCTGAGCCGGGTGGTCTGCAGTGGTATCCGACACTGGAACTCCTGAGAAAAGTATTTGAAAAATGCAATGTGGTTGCGTTTGATATCGTGGAATTAATGGATTCTCCGATGTCCAAGCCAAGCGCGTTTTTGGCGGCAAAGCTGTATTACAAAATGCTTGCTTATTACCATATTTATAACAACAACTAAATTCCGCAGGAAACGGATTTTTTCTGCCGTCTGTTCTTCGGAAATTTGTGAGGTAAAATAAATGAATATGTCCACACAAAATCAGATCGATTACGAAAGAATTGCCAAAGCGATAGACTATATCCGGAGCAATTTCAGGCTGCAGCCGGGTTTGGAGGAAGTGGCGGAACAAATCAGTCTGAGCCCTGCCCATTTTCAGAAAATGTTTTCCGACTGGGCGGGAACCAGCCCGAAGAAGTTTCTGCAGTTCATCAGTCTGGAACACGCCAAAAATTTACTGAAGGACGAAAAAGCAAGTTTGTTTGACACGGCTTACGAGACAGGACTTTCAAGCACGAGCCGGTTGCATGACCTGTTCGTGAAAATTGAGGGGATGTCTCCGGCAGAATATAAAAACGGGGGAAAAAGCCTCAACATCAATTACAGCTTTTCCGGAAGCCCCTTCGGGAATGTGATTGCCGCTTCTACGGAAAAAGGAATCTGTTATCTGGCTTTTGAGAACGATAAAAACAAAGCATTGGGAGATTTAAAGGCTAAATTTCCCAATGCTTCTTTTTTTGAACGGCAGGACCCGTTTCAGAAAGATGCGCTGTCGATTTTCGGTAAAGACTGGACCGAGCTGAGGACCATTAAGCTTCACCTGAAAGGCACGGATTTCCAGCTGAAGGTCTGGGAGAGCCTGCTCACGATTCCGATGGGAAAACTTTCCACTTACGGTCAGTTAGCCGGGAAAATCGGACACGCCAAAGCATCAAGAGCCGTGGGAACCGCCATCGGAAGCAATCCCGTCGCCTTCCTGATTCCCTGCCACCGCGTGATCCAGTCTTCCGGGAAACTCGGCGGTTATATGTGGGGAACCGAAAGAAAACAACTGATGATCGGCTGGGAGAGTGCAAAAATATATACTGAAAATCCAACTTTGCCGTAAATGTATTTAAACCACAAAAGTCACAAAGGATTAAATTTAAAAAATAAGGAAATAAAAAGTCTACAAATATGAAAATCAGAGATTTTCAAAAATTAGGAGGTCTTAGCCGCTTATGGTATTTCGCTTATAAAAACTGTTGTGGTTAAAAATATAAAGTACTTAATTTTAAACTTTATTTATGCTAAGCCTGTTTGATGACCAATCAGAAAATCCGTTGAACCTCCTTCCTAAAGACGGAACCGTTTATTATTACGGAAAAATTTTTACCAGGGAAAAATCGGATTTTTACTACGATTATTTATTCAACCGGATTCCGTGGGAAAATGATGAAGCGGTTATTTTTGGAAAACTGATCATAACCAAAAGAAAAGTGGCCTGGTTCGGGGATCAGCCTTTTGAATATACCTATTCCAAACGGACAAAACATGCAAAACCCTGGACACCGGAATTGCTGGAACTGAAAAAGAAATGTGAAGAAGTGACGGGGGAAACCTACAATTCCTGCCTGCTGAACCTATACCATGACGGCAGCGAAGGGATGGCCTACCACAGCGATGCGGAAAAAGACCTGAAAAAACATGGAGCGATTGCTTCTTTAACGTTCGGTGCCGAAAGGAAGTTTCTATTCAAGCATAAAACGGAAAACGAAAAAGCAGAGGTGTTCCTCGAAAACGGAAGCCTGCTTGTGATGAAAGGAACTACCCAGGACCATTGGCTGCACCGTCTGCCGACCACCACCAAAGTAAAATCCCCAAGGGTGAACCTGACATTCAGGACGATAGCGGAGTAGTTTTTTACTGCAAAAGGCACAAAAGCTTTTAACACATAAGACCCATAAGATTTTCAGGTTTTCTACTTTGCGCATATTTCAGATCACACAAGATAAAAAATCAGAGATTTTTTAGGCATCTCATATTTTGAGAATTTTTTACCACAAAAGACTCAAAAGATATTCAGGCCTCAGAATAAAGTTCAGTACCTGATGTTGAAGAAGCGCACCAAAGTTTTTAAAAATTTTTGATTTTATCTCATGTGCTCTAAAATATTTTCAAGCTGATAAGATTCTTTCCTGTGACTTATGTTTTAAAAATAAATATAATCATCTGCGTCATCTGCATGACACAAAAAAGGTGGCTTCGAAAACCTCAGCCACCTTTACTATTTTGTTCATTTCAGAACTTCCACTTCAATCGCACTGTCATCAAATACTTTGATAAAGGCTTTCGTGTAATCTTCTTTCGTTGCAAAATTCGGATTGTCCATAAATTTTTGAGGATTGACCGCGAACAGCGGGAACCAGGTGGAAGAAATCTGGATCTGGATCTTATGTCCTTTTTTAAAGGTATGCACCACATCCTGCAGCCTGAAATTCACGGCGGTTTTCTGATCCGGGATTAAGGCTTCGGCTTTCTCCCTTGAATTCCGGAATCTTGCCGGCATGATTTCGCTTCGTACCATCTGGTGGTAATT
>JAKOOG010000043.1 GCA_022701545.1 Weeksellaceae bacterium
TTGATACAGGCGTTGATGTAAGAACGGTGGTTTCCGGAATCGCGGAAAGCTTTACGCCGGAAGAAGTGATCGGAAAGCAGGTCATGATTTTACTGAATCTTGCTCCAAGAAAAATCCGAGGCATTGAGTCCCAGGGAATGTTGCTGCTAACCACAAAACCGGATGGAAAACTGTCTTTCGTAACGCCGGATGACCGCAATGTAGAAAACGGAATCGAAATCGGATAATTCCTACTTTAAATAAAGAAAATCCACATGAAATGCTCGTGTGGATTTTTTATTTATCTTTTATGGAATTGGACAGTAGCTTAAATTAAATACTCCATCTGCCATTCCGACTTTCATGATAACAAGTGTGGAACATAATACATTAATTAATTGACCAGCCTTACAGGACTGAAAAAAAATATTTAAACTTTCGTCAGCCGCGCCAGGTAAGAATCCTCTTCCTGCAAAACTTTCTCAATCCTGAAACCATTATTTTCTGCCGCATTCTTGAGCGTATTGAAGTCAAGATACAGCCATTTGATCGGGTCTTCGGATTCATCTTTGTAGTGAACGATATAATCCAGTTCGCCGTAATACCCTTCCGCCGGAATATAAACCCCGCCATCCTCGTCGGCATCAAACATATATAAAATGTCGGTACCGTCAATTAAGATCTGCCCTTCCGCATTCAGTAAATCGTGTAACTTTTTCAGGTAAATATCGATCACCTGAAGACTTTGAAAAATTCCTGTTCCGTTCATCAGTAAAAGAATGGTATCAAAGGTTCCTTCCGAAAAATAAAGCATGTTTTCTGCAACTGATTTTTTAATGCCTCTCAGCTTACAGACTTCGATGGATTTCGGGGAAATATCCAGTGCGGTAACGTCCAGGTTTCTTTCATCCTGAATGTACAGGGCATGGGAGCCGGCACCTGCTCCGATGTCGAGGACTTTTCCTTCAGCCAGCTTCAGAGCTTTCTGCTCGATCTTATTCATCTGATCAAAATCACGGAAAAGATAATTTACCGGAAGCTCATCCAGTTCGGAAATAGAAGTTTCGGTCTGCAGGTCCTCCGGATTTTCATTGTGGTAATAATCCCAGATGGCCTTGCCCATTAGATCTTTCATAGTTAATTTATTGGTGCAAAGATACAGTTTGCCTTACAAAAATTTATAGTCTATCTCTGATATATTCATCCCATTGCTGAATTTTAGCTTTTTTTATCAAGATCCCAGAATTTATAATATTTTTTTAATTCGCTAAACAATGTCAGATGTAAAAGAGGCATCCCGGTTTCTTGAATCAGCTTCCTGTATTTTTCCGTGTTTTTCGGTGCTGTGAAAATAATATACTTTAAAAGCGTCCAACTCAACTGATGTGTAGCTCCGGGGAGATTTCCAGGACGAGAAGCTGAATTTTTTAGTGTTCTCAGCAGATACCGGAGAACGGAACCCCGAACATTAAAATCAAGCCAGATTACCGCCGTAGCATCATTGAATCTTTCTTTCATTAAAAAACTGTAATTTCCTTCGATAATCCACTCCCTGTTTTGTCTGAGAAACTGAGCATGATCTTTTCTGAACAGCTCTCTATCCCTAGGCTGCCAATTGGTTCCAGGTATGTGGGCAATCTGATCTAAGTGGCATACATTCAGCTGCAGCTTTTTACCCAATGCTACAGCCAGAGTTGACTTCCCGCCTGAACTAAGTCCAATAATACAGATCTTTTTTCCTAAATTATTCAAAGCCACCATCTCAAATAAATTATTTTTTGCAAAATTAGTGGTATCAAATTAAAAGAAGCCTCATTTTATCAATAAAATAAGGCTTCAAAATGAAAAACAAGGTTTCTTTACAATGCAGGTCCTGCTGCATCTTTTATTTCTTCCGATAATCTTTTCCGTTCCATCAGCCGCCTTCGGGCAATCACCGATTTTCCGCTCAGCAATCTTACAAACCGTGCGGAGATAAACCGCTCTCTGCCGAAATGATGGGTAAGAATGTACACCAGAATCCCGAATCCAGCGACAACAATATAGCCGAAGATCTTTTTATTGGCTGCAAGAATGGCATTCAGCTGAATGGTTTTCAGGTTGGCCGCGACATTCTGGGAAGTGACCGTCATTCCGTCCATGTACACAGCGAGATCTCCTAAACTGACCACTTGAAAACGGTACTGGAACCACGAAAATACGGCTGAAAACAAACCGATCGTGAGGAAGGTCCTCCACACCAAAGCCAGCCCGATGGCCGCCAGCATATCGTCCAGCTCCAGCTTATCCAGCGTATAATACCAGACCGAGATAAACAATGCCGTCATTCCGAAACCTTTTAAAAACAACGGCAGATACCAGTTGTCATAATTGAACTCCAGCACCATCGAGAAATACATAATGATCGTATATCCCAGCATCGCTGCAAATCCGGAAAAAATATACATTTTCAAAGGCTTTTCTTTTTTAAACCAGAAAACAGCAATGGCTCCGGCCAGCAGAATCCCGGGAATCATCAGCAGGTTCAGCCGGGCATTGGTCAGCTGATCGTACCCCAGAACGCCAACCGCAAAAATATTCTGAATAGAAGCCGTCGCCATGAACATTCCGAGACAAAGCAGCATAAACAGACCGTGCAGCACGTTGTTCCTGGAAAAGATTTTAAATGACAGATAAGGTCTTTTCAGATGCGTCTGGCGGATGACCAACAGGGAAAAGCTTACGAAAGCGGCAATCCCTGCATTGATAATTTTTGTTGAATTCAGCCAGTCCTGCTGTTTCCCAAAGGCAAATACATAGGCCGAAAACATAAATGTTGATACGAAAAGCAGGATACTGAGCCAGTCGATGTAATGAAGCGGCACCTTCAGCGCAAAGTATTTATTGTGCATAAAAATCCATTGCAGCAAAGCCATAACCAGACACAAAACCGACACGATCATAAAAAACTGCTGCCAGTTGTAAAGAATGGAAACCTCTACAGCCAGGTAGCCTACAATCTGGTTGACAACCAGAACAAAAGCATAAAATACCCCGTAGAACATTCCCCGGTTACCGATCATGGCCATCACAGGCAAAAACAGCTCGATGGCGACGATCATTTTACAAAAGCCGATCAGCACCGAACTCCCGATAATAACCGATGGTTCTGAAGTCGTGGCATTGATGTAATTCAATAAGCTGAGCACGATCATGACAAAGGTGATTTTATCCCGTACCTTGAAACGCATTTTCAGCCTTAAAACAATCGGCATGGCCGCTCCCATCCCGATAGTCGAAGCATAATTGGCCCAAATATAATATTCCGAAAGCGCACCGGTTCCTCCTACCATATAACTGATGTTTCCCGTATACACACCACCCAGCGGCATCACTACCGTCATGAGCAGGACGATGAGCAAAAGCTGGACGGGTTTCGGCACCCAATCGTGGTATAATCCTTTATTGTACATAGTTTATTTAAATTGTATATAGGCTGGAAGCTGGATGTAATACGCTTCGTAACTTCAAGCTTCCGGCATCCATCACCCATCCTTACTTTTTAATCGCAATATTCATATTCATCCCCGCGCTCAGCTTTTCAATATCTTCTTTTTTATTGGAAGCGGTAAATTCTATCCTTACCGGAATTCTCTGCTGAACCTTGATGAAATTCCCGGTGGAGTTATCGGTCGGCACGCTGGAGTACCTTGACCCCGTTGCGGCAGAAATGGCCGTTACTACGCCTTCAAACTGTTTCCCGCCGAGTGCATCGGCCGTCATCATCATTTTCTCACCGATTTTCACATTCGGCATCTGGCTTTCCAGAAAGTTGGCGGTTACCCATTTCTGCTCGTTTAAAACTATGGTTGCCACCTGCTGTCCCGGCTGGATCAGCTGTCCTTCGGAAATCGTTCTTCTGCCCATCACCCCGTCGTAAGGGGCGGTGATGACGGTGTAAGAAAGGTTGATTTTTGCCATATCCAGAGCCGATTTAGTTCTTTTGATCTCCGCATCGATGATTCCGAATTTGCTTTTCACCTCGGTGGTGGAGAGGCTGGCCGATTTTTTTTGGTTGACCAACGTCTCATAAGCTGCTTTCTGGGCATCATACTCGGTTTTCACCTGGTCATACTGCTGTCGGGTTACTGCTTCGGAGGCCAATAAATTTTTATACCGGTTTAAATTCTGTTCCGCATTCCACAGCCTGGCTTTTGCTCCGGCCATATTGGATTCCATCACATTCACATTATTGGAAACGGTATTTACCGACGAATTGGTAGCCGCGCGCTGCGCCAGCGCATTCTGATAGGCCGCTTCCGCCTGTCCGGTCTGTGTTAAAATTTCACGGTTGTCGAGAATCACAAGCGTATCCCCTTTCTTTACCTTTTGATGCTCGATGAATTTAATTTCTTTAATATACGCGGAGACCCGGGTATTGATCGGGTTGATGAATTCTTCTACCTGCGCCGCTTCGGTGTAGGTCTTGTCGCCGATGTGAAAATACCGGGCAATCAGCCAATACAGCCCGAAGCCGATCACGGCAAATACAACGATATTGGAAATGATTGCTTTTGCTTTATTTTTCTTTCTTGCTTTTTTATTGGCTGCACCTCCCGGATTAGCGGGAGCCTGCTGCGTTGGTTGTGTATTTTGTTCCTTGTTTTCCATTGTTTTGAGTTTTAAAAATTATAGCGTTCCGGTAGATTTCAAAAGATTATAATACTGATACAGCATATTGATTTCCGCATTGGCATAATCCAGCTCCGACTGAAGCTTCTGGTTCTGTGCATCGATCATTTCGGCCTGTACGGCCAATTGATTCAGGTATTTGGCTTCGGTAATCTTATAGTTTTCCTCCGCCAGTTTTCTGGCATCATTCAGGATATCTGCCTGCTGGATCGATTCCTGGTATTTTACATACGCTGCGTTCACGCCCATATCAATATTCTGCTCGGTCAGCGTCATTGCATCACCGGCCTGGTTTTTCTGAATTTCACCCAGCTTTACCCTTTCCTTGGTTTTATACAGGTTATCGATATTGTAGCTGAGAGAAATCCCGGTCTGCCATCCGCCTGCATACATATCGAGGACAGGATTCCGTGTGGTAATGGGCCGTTGAACCGAATAGCCTCCGAAACCGGCTATCGTCGGCATTTTATCGGTCCTGATCATTTCAATGTTTTTATCGGCAACTTCGATGTTGGTTTTTGCAGACTTTAATAGAGGATTGCTTTCGTGGGCGAGATTCAGATAATAGGGCATCCCGATGCCGTTTTCTTTGATCTCTAAGCTTTCAACCGGGATAATCTCGGTATCTTCCGGCAGTCCTAAAGCGATGTTCAGATTATAATTCAGGATCTTTCTGTTGTTGATTAACGTTAAAATCCCCTGATCCAGGTTTTTAATGGCCAGCTCGCCACGGATTACCTCATTCCGGGTAACCATCCCCTGCTGATAGAATTTCTGAATATTTTTAAGCCTCTCCTGGGCGAGCTTTTTATTGTTTTCAAAAACTTTCTGCTGATTGATGATTTTATACACATCCAGGTAATTGGAAATCACGAGAAACTTCACATCCTGCTTATTTTTTTCCAGATCCAGTTCGGAAAGCTGCTCCCGAAGCCCGGCCATTTCTATCGACCTGTTTACCAATCCTCCTTTAAAGATCAGCTGGGTAGCCTGTACCGCATATGAACTTCCGTAGTGCGGCATCGCAATATTGGTGGTGGTGGAAAAATCCTTATCGATGGCCACGGCATCCCCCAGATAAAACTGGCTCATCGAAGCCGTTATCGCGGGTAATTTCTGAAGTTTTACGATTTCTTTATTCTGTCTTGCAATATCGATGTTCCGGGCGGAAACTTTCAGCTGCTGATGATTCTGCACGGCAAGTCCGGCCGCTTCGCCTGCGGTCATCTGTTTTATCTCCTGTGAAAAAAACAGCGCAGGAAATAACCCTATCACGAGTGACAGTGCTGTTTTTATATTCTTTACCATGTTACCTTGTTTTACGGATACAAAGGTAGCGCGGTAAAAAGCTCAAACAAATGTTTAAGAATTGGAAAAAGATGTTCAAATGTAAGATTTCAGCTTTCGAACTGTTTTCTGTAAACGGAAGGGCTTTCTCCCAGGTGCTTTTTGAAAAAATGTGAAAAGGAATACGGATCGCTGAAACCAAGTATTGAAGAAATCTCGGAAACAGGCTTACTGGAGGAATTCAGCAATACTTTTGCCTCGTTCGCTACAATCAGTGCAATGACCTGGCTTGCAGACTTTCCCGTAATGTCTTTCACCACTGCAGAAAGATGTCTGGTTGTCATGGACTGACGTTGGGCATAAAACTCAAGGTTCCGTTGGGTCTGGTGATATTTTGACAGATCATTGAGGAAAATGAAAACAATTTCTTCCTGTCTCGACATCTGGCTCATGGAATTGCTGTCTTCTTTGGAAATAATCCCGGCCATCTGATAGCAGAATACGGAGAACAGATGTTCCACAATCTCCTTTTTATACGTCATTTCCGTCTCCGAATCCAGGATGTATTTCAGGAAATTGACGCTTTTCCAGACGACTTCCATTTCAGCCGGTTCAAAAGGAACCCCAAGGTTCATCTGCTGCCTGAAATAACGGTAGGTGATCAGCCGGTTGAATTTCAATGATAAAGTAGAAATAAATTCCCTCTTGTAAGAGACCATTCTCGACTGGAAATCGTCGCTCACGGAAACCATTTCGTAAACCGTCTGCGGATCCGTTACCATAAACATATTGGCGGAAAGCTCCAGGTCCCTGAAATGCTGTTTCATCTTGATGGTTCCGGTCTTGATAAAGATAAAGGCCGGATTATCGGGACGGAAGGGCTTATCAACCGCAATACGCTCGAAAATGTTGTGTTGCGTAAAAATCTCAACGCCGAATTTTTCCAGGACAGACATAAGACAAATGTAAGCAATCTGTTCAGCGATTGCAAAAATTTATTATTTTAGT
>JAKOOG010000319.1 GCA_022701545.1 Weeksellaceae bacterium
TTTTATTTCGATGTAATAGATGGTAAAACCTGGTTGTCTTTTATATAAAAGCTCTTCAAATTGATTAACAGGTTTTTAATAGATGTTTTTAATTACGTTTTGTTTCTAAGGTCAGTAATTAAAAACAAAAAGCCTCCGGAATGCTCCGGAGGCTTATTTTCATTAAATGTGTTTTTTTAGGCCGTCTTCATCTAAATCCCGTCAATAGCATCTGCCGCCAGGTTTTTCAACCTTTAAGTAAATACAAAATCATTTGTGTTTTTAGTTTTGGTTCCGTATAAAATCATCATTTGTCCAGAACCGGAAACCACTTAAATATAGGTTAATAATTGTTTATTATTCTTATACAAAAATACCATCCCTGGAGTATATAATTACTATAAATCATTTAGATATATATCGCTACGGCTGTAGATATTTATCTACAAATAATATAACATCCTGTATTTAAGCAAATAAGAAATTTAGGAATGTCGTCCATCAACATCCTTATTTGAAAAACGGTAAAAAATTACAGGAACTTAATAATGATTTTTATACAACTCGATCAGCTCTACCAGATTATCTATTTTAAGCTTATCAAAAATCCTTTTTTTAATGGTACTTACGGTATTCTGTTTTACATCCAGCCTGTTGGCAATCTCAAGGTTTCCCAAGCCTTCGGCGTACATTCCTGCAATCTGAAGTTCCCGTTCGGTAAGGGATGAAAAAGGATTGATCAGGCTTGGGTTATGGATTGAACTCATCAGCAAAGCCTGAGTTTTGGAAGAAATATATTCGCCGTGGGTAATTATTTTCATAATCGCCTGTTTTATTTCGTCTTCTTCATTCAGCTTGCTTAGAAAACCGTTTACGCCTGCATTGATAAATTTAAGGGCATGCACCTCTTCATCGATCCCCGTAAAAATCAAAATGCGGATTTCGGGTTGAAGCTTTCTGATTTCCGGTATCATCGACAGGCTGTTTCCATCAGGAAAATGGGCATCGATAATGGCAATATCGATGGGGTGGCTGGTAATAAATTCCAGGGTCTGCTGAAGATTGGAGGTATGAAACACCTCATGTTCCCTGCCGATATCTTCCAAAACAAAAACAAGCCCCTGCCTGATCAGGCTGTGGTCATCTGCCAGCAAAAAACGAATTACTTTATGATCTGTCCTGTTCATTTGTACGATTTAAATTAACGGTGAAAGTTACCGTTGTTCCTTTTCCGGTTTCACTTTCCACCGCGATATGTCCTGAATACAATTCTATAATTTCTTTACACAGACTCAGCCCAAGACCGGCTCCGAGGTTTTCCACATCTTCAGACAGGACTCCCTGATAATAAGGTTCGAATATCTTTTCTAAGTCATGTTTTGAGATCCCGGCACCGGTATCGGAAATTTTTGTCATCAGGGAAATTGTATTTTCATTGCGCGGCTCTGTTTTTACTTCAACGGTAATCTGCCCGTTTTCCGTAAACTTATTGGCATTCCCCAGAATATTCATAAAGATCTGGTTGATCTTTTTGTTATCGGAATACACCTCAAGATCCGGACTTATATTCTTATGGATGATAAAGATGTTGTTTCTTGTTTCTATATAAGGCTCTATTGAAGCCAGTATCGAGGTGATTTCACTTTTAAGATTAAACTTCACCGGAATCAGCTTATTTTCCACTGCGTGGTTCTTGGTATATTCCAGGATCTGATTGGCCTGCATCAGCAGGCTGTCATTGGTAAAGCTAATGGATTTAAGATATTCCTTAATCTGCCGGTCATCTGTTTTTTTGCTGATCCTGCTAATAAAAAGACCGATAATCTTCAGAGGGGACCTCAGCTCATGGCTCAGCATTCCTAAGATCCGGTTTTTGAAATTCAGGTTTTCGCTGATTTGCTTATTGGCCGCATTTAAGCGTTTCTCGTAAATAAAGGCAATTCGGGTCAGGAACATAATTAAAATGGATACGGTGAACATCAGGACCATGGCCCCGAAAATAAGATAGGTGCGGATCCTGTTGCTTTCAGAATTCTGCTTGTCGTATTCCTTCTGAAGATCGGCTTTTGAACCTTTGATTGCCACATCATAAATATTCATCAGGCCATTGCTGTAGATTAATAGCTTGCTGAAAATCCTGTAGAACCTGCCGTCATTGTTCTGCTTTTCGGTAACGGTAACCTCTATTTTCCTGATCTGTCCGGTATAATGATTCGTTACCTGGTTCATGATACTGTCTACTTCCGCTTTTATTTCAGCCGATACGGGAACTTTCCCCTGTTTTACAGTAACGACGGTGCTGTCTTTACGCACGCTCTCTTTTCCGGAGATGGCATCTCCCAACCTTCCGAACAGTCCTTTTTTCTTCACCGTGTCCGAAAATGTCTTGGTCTCGACGTTGAAACGGTCGAAATTGTAATCCGCATCATACTTCTGCAGCTTGGGAAACCTGTTTTGGGCTTTTACACTGGACTTGGCAGAATATTCATACGTAGAATCAATCAGAGACTGTAACTTTTTAATCTCTAATGAATCGCTTTTCTGTAAAGTTAAAACATTCTTTAATCGCGGATATTTGGTTGCATAATTGTTGATGCTTTCCAAATTCTCCCCCAGTTTATGCAGCGATGCAAAATAACTGTCCAGGTACCTTTTATCTTCATGGGTCATGTAATTCTGAAAGCAGTTCTGCGCATTCAGCAGCTCTTTACGGGAATTATCCGTCAGGTTGTCCAGGACATTCACTTCCTTAAGCTGCTTTTCGAAGAAAGCCAGATTTTTCCTGGTCACAAATTCATTATAAAAAAAAGCGGCAATCAGAAGCTGTATCAGCAGAATGCAAACAATCAGGGAATAATGAATGATTTTTCTTGATCTGAAACCAAATAATTTTTTGAACATTTTGTGTGATTTTCAGCATAAATTTAATAAAAAAATCCTGTAAATAAATTTTTTACAGGATTTGTATGTATTAAAGTTTAACTGACTATAAAGTTTTAAACTGCTCCAGTGTTCTGATGTCATTTTCGAAGAACATTCTGATGTCGCTCATCTGGTAAAGCAGCATCACGATTCGTTCGATTCCCATTCCGAAAGCATAGCCGGAATATTTCTCCGGATCAATGTTTACGTTCTTCAGAACCGCAGGATCTACCATTCCGCATCCCATGATTTCCAGCCAGCCTGTTCCTTTTGTGATTCTGTAATCCGTTTCGGAATTCAGCCCCCAGTATACGTCAATTTCAGCACTTGGTTCCGTAAAAGGGAAATAAGAAGGTCTTAACCTGATTTTCGATTTCCCGAAAAGCTCGGTTGTAAAGAACTGGATGGTCTGCTTCAGGTCGGCAAAACTTACGTTTTCATCGATGTATAAACCTTCGATCTGATGGAAAATACAGTGAGAACGTGAAGAAACCGCTTCATTACGGAAAACCCTTCCCGGGGATAAAATCCTGATCGGAGGCTGGTGTTCTTCCATGTAGCGGATCTGTACCGATGAAGTGTGGGTTCTCAATAAAACATCCGGGTTCTGCTCAATGAAAAAGGTATCCTGCATGTCTCTTGCCGGATGGTATTCCGGAAGATTCAGGGCGGTAAAGTTGTGCCAGTCGTCCTCGATTTCCGGCCCGTCTGCTACGGCAAAACCAATGGATTTAAAGATCTCGATAATCCTGTTTTTTACCAGGTTGATGGGATGTCTTGATCCCAGTTCAAGTGGAAAGGCAGGTCTGGTAAGGTCTTCTTTCTCTATGATCATAGAAGATGCCGAAGCATTTTTCAAATCCTCCAATTTTACGTTGACAGCCTGCTTCAGAGTATTGATCTTCTGCCCGAAATCTTTTTTCTGGTCGTTCGGAACTTCTTTAAACTTTTCAAAAAAATCGTTCAGAATTCCTTTCTTACCGTTGTATCTGATCCGGAAGTTTTCGATCTCCTCCTTTGATGTCGCATGGAAGCTATTTACCTCAACCAGTAAATCCTCTATCTTTTCTATCATTGTTTTACCCTTTCAAAATGTTTTGCAAAAATACGGTTTTTCACCCGAATAAATTTCTTAAAAATGTTAAAAAAATCTGCCTCTTCGCGGGAGGCAGACTTCAATCACTTATTTCACTTAAATAAAAAAATTATTTCTTTTCCAAAGCTTTAACGTTGATCTGAAGCGTTACCTCATCCTTGATCACGCCATTGGCGACAGGTGCTTTAAAGGTCACCCCGAATTCCTCCCTCATCACATCCTTCGGCTCGGTGGCAATGCTGGCCACGCCATTTTTCACAGAGACGTTGGCCTTGAACTGAATCGGCCGGGTGATCCCTTTAATCGTAAGGTTTCCGTCCAGAAGGGTGTTATAATCGCCTTCCGCGGAGGATGCTACTTTGGTAATTTCAAAAGATGCTGTCGGGAACTTTTCCACATCGAAGAAATCTTTGCTTTTCAGGTGTCCGTTCAGTTTGTTTAAATTTCCGGCATCATTTTTAAGGTCTTCCGAAGTCAGGGAAGCCATGTCTGCAACGAATTTTCCGCTTTCCAGCTTTCCGTCTTTTACGGTAACGTCGCCGCTCTCAAACTTAATGGTTCCGAAGTGGCTGGTGCTTTCAGATTTCAAAATTTTATAACCTTTCCATTCTACCCTGCTGTTCAGGGTATCCACCACATACTGAGCTCCATCTTTAGTTGTTGCCACCTCATTGCTTTCACTGGAAAGCGGCTTTTCCTTTTTACAGGAAACCACTGCAGCCAGGGCAAAAAATGCGGGAATGACTAACGAAAACAGCTTTTTCTTCATGATTTATAAATTTTTATTGCTTCCGCTAAAATAATAAAAAAAATTGTTCTTTCCTAGAAACATTTCAAATCCTTACTTTTGTACTATGCTATTAGAAATAAACCATTTGAACTTCTCCTATTCCAAAGAAAAACCGCTGTTTCAGGATCTCAACCTGACGCTCGAGGCCGGTAAAATCATTGCGCTGGCCGGAGAAAGCGGGTGCGGGAAATCGACGTTGCTGAGCCTGATCTACGGACTGCTGGACTGGGAAAGCGGAGCAATTATTTTCGATGGCGAAAAACTGATGGGCCCTAAAGGAAACCTTGTTCCGGGTGAGGCCCGCATGAAGTTTGTCGCCCAGAATTTTGATCTGATGCCTTATGCCACCGTTGCTGAAAATGTGGGAAAGTTTATTTCGAATATCAATCTCAAAAAGAAAAAAGAGACCGTAGCGGAACTTTTGGAAGTGGTAGGCCTGGAAGACTTTGCCCATGTTCTGCCAAAATATCTGAGCGGCGGACAGCAGCAGCGGGTGGCCATTGCCCGGGCCCTTTCCGTGCTTCCTAAGCTCCTGATTCTCGATGAACCTTTCAGCAACCTGGATTTCCCGAGAAAGATCGAACTGCGGGAGAAATTGTTCCGCTACGTGAAGCAACACAACATCTCACTGCTTATTTCCACGCATGAACTTCAGGATATCATCCCGTGGCTGGACCGGATTATTGTATTGCAGAAAGGAAAACTGGTTCAGGACGGCAGCCCTGAAGAAATCTATACAAAGCCTTACAATACTTATGTCGCGAAGCTTTTCGGAGAAGTGAATATTTTCAGTGAAACTGAAAGGTCGGATTTTAATCTACCCAAATTTTCCTATTATCCCGGCGAGATCCGCATTGCAGAAAGCGGTCTGGAAGCGGAGGTTCTGGAGAGCCGGTTCGCGGGAAGCCATTACTGGAACAAAATAAAATCCCGGAATAAAGAACTGGTGATCTACACGGATCATCAAACGGAGGGAACGATCGGCATTTCATTTAGCTGACAGAATTTCTAATTCGGGAATGGATGAAAGGAACGGCTGACACCCTAGCCCCGATTGCCGTGAAAATCCTTTTTTTGAAGAAAAAAGATTGCAACAGAAAGCGGGAAAAAGCTCCTTAAAAATTCCGTAACCTTCACATTTACTAAAAATTACCCTGAATTTAACGAAAAAAAAATACAAATATAAGATCGGTTTGAAAAAACTTTTCTTACATTTGTATCTACCACACAGCATAAGGAAATTTTTGGTTAATGCTCTTTCTGCCTCCTGAGACAAACATCAGCAATCCTGCGATAGCGTCTTTTGAAAGATTACCCTGTCCAA
>JAKOOG010000060.1 GCA_022701545.1 Weeksellaceae bacterium
CATAGGAATACCGAGGATCAGGAATCATTGGCATTTTGGCCATTTTATGGATGGTAATAGTTGGAAAGTGAAAATCAATCTCGACAGTTCCTAGTAGGAGATAGCATCCGCCTCCCTGGAAATTGTATTGTTTGAGGCTGTCCGGGAAATGTGCTGTATCAAAATATTCGCCATTAACATCGATCCAGGTCCCGAAGAACATATCCCCTTTTTTCGTAGGAACATGTTTCCTTGAAATCAAGTATGCAAGCATTTTTACCTGACGCTTATGGTATTTTATAAGATCCTTTACCAATGCTGATCCTCTGTAATTTGTTTTCAACAGATCAAAAGGTGTACAGGATACCGTAAAGCCCAGAATTTCAATTTCGTCGTAAGCATCCTCAAAAGGTTCACGAGGTAGGTCCGGGAGTTTGAATTCAATAGCAGGTTCTTCTAGTAGTGTTAGCCCCATTTCGGGCTTAAAGTTAACAAGCATGATCCTAGCTGTTACAAGAAGTTCATTCTTCGGTTTACCGGTAAAGCGGAATGCCCCAATAAAAATAAGTTGTTGTAAACTCTCAATGCCAATAGGGACGCGGCGGATAAAATCTTCTAAAGACATATATTTCCCATTTGCTTTCCTTTCTTGGATAATCCGTTCGATCGTTGCTATTTCTAAGCTTTGAATCATTGCTAAACCAAGATAGATATCTTGGCCATCTATCGTCGTTTCCGCTTCTCCGAAATTTACACAAGGTGCAAGAATATTCCCACCCGACATTCTTGCCTCATGGATATAAACTTCAGGTCGATAGAAGCCCCCTTGATTGTTGATTGCCGACACCATAAATTCCAAAGGGTAGTAAACTTTTAGGTATAAACTCTGGTAACTTTCTATGGCGTAAGACGCAGAGTGTGCTTTACAGAATGAGTACCCGGCAAAAGATTCAATCTGCCTGAAAGCTTCAGCAGTAAGCTCGTTGGAGTGCCCCATCTTTTTACAGGAACTGAAAAATTTATCCTTCAATTGGAGGAGTTTTTTCTTTGACCTTTCCTTTCCGCTCATGGCTCTCCGGAGAATATCCCCGTCGGCAAGGGAAAGTCCTCCAAAGTATTGCGCAATTTTTATAACGTCTTCCTGGTATACCATGATGCCATAGGTTTCCTTCAGGTTTTGTTCAAATACGGGATGAAAGTATTCAAACTGATCAGGATTATTATGTCTGAAGATATATTCCCGCATCATTCCGCTTTGGGCTACGCCTGGTCTGATAATGGAAGACGCTGCTACTAGGGTTGTGTAATCAGAACATTTCAGTCTCCTGAGCAGTCCCCGCATCGCGGGAGATTCGATATAAAAACAGCCAATTGTTTTTCCAACTGACAGGTATTCATTTGCTTTTATTTCATTTTTCGACAACGAAATATTCTTGATATCGATATTAATCTCTCGGTTCTTTTGTATGAGTTTTACTGTGTCGCTAATGGTACCCAGGCCGCGCTGGGAAAGAATGTCAAACTTTTCAAGTTTGACATCTTCAGCCACGTGCATGTCAAATTGAGCAATTGGAAATCCTTTCGGCGGCATTTCCAGCGCGGTAAAGTTGGTTATTGGTTCTTCAGAGATCAGAATGCCGCATGAGTGCATACTTCGTTGGTTGGGGAACTCTTCGAGCAATGCACCATATTTATGAACTAATTTTACAACTGAATTCAGATCGTGAGTATCTATCGATTTTCCGGCAAGATCATCCAGTTCTTCTTTAGGTAATCCAAATGCTTTTCCTACCTCCCGGAAGATTGAGCGATATTTGAACTTTACATTGGTCCCGCAAAAGGCTACATGATCTTTCCCGTATCGTTTAAAGATATATTCCAGGATCTGATCCCGGTTCTGCCAACTCCAATCGATGTCAAAATCCGGAGGAGACTTCCGGTTCAGGTTTAGAAACCGCTCAAAATAGAGGTCGAGCTCCAGCGGGCAGATATCTGTAATCCCAAGGCAATAGCTTACAATGGAATTGGCACC
This sequence comes from Weeksellaceae bacterium, assembly GCA_022701545.1. Taxonomy (GTDB): domain Bacteria; phylum Bacteroidota; class Bacteroidia; order Flavobacteriales; family Weeksellaceae; genus Chryseobacterium. The sequence continues at coordinate 2,012 of JAKOOG010000060.1, forward strand.
GCTTCCCCTGCCCACGTGCATAAATCCCAAGTAATTGCTGTAACGAATAATATCCCAAGTAATAAGGAAGTAGGCGCAGAAATTAAGGTCGTAAATTACTTTCAGCTCTCGCTCTACCCTCTCCCTCGCTTCCTGATGGTCTTCACCATATCGCTTCTTTAATCCCAGGTATGCTAACCTGGTTAGCATTTTTAAATCAAAAGCTTTGGACTTTGTAAAACATTGTTTGTTACGCACTTTATTAAAGTCAAATTCAAAACTACAGTTTTGAAGAAGATCCTTTGTGTTTTTTATAATCTGAGGATAATTTTGAAACGCGATTTCAATTTCTTTTTCACTTTTAAAATGTTCAGATTTCTTGCAGATATCGTTTTCGGAAAGTTTAGATAGTAAAGTGTTTTTGTCGATAGCTCTTAGGATTTTATGTAAATTATATTCTTTTCGGGAAGAGAATGTAACCGGTTGCAGGATTACCATCCGTGTTAGGTATTTTCTTAGTTTAGGTCGCACCAGGACATTTAACTCTTCTTCAAGAATACCTATAAATTCATTTTTTTTAAGTTCCGGAGGTATATTATGCAGCGGGTACACAACAAAAACTTTTTTGAAGGGTGGAGCAATTGCAGAAAGCCCTACTCCATCGCAGTTATGCGCTGTGATCATCCTATTTATTTCTCCTATGCCTGCAAACTCCCGGGCGATGGCGATATACAGGAGTCTATTATCTTTCCTGATTTCTACTCCAGCTATAGGCTTGATATCAACTTTTTCACATTCTTTTTTAAAGTCGTAGATTGCTGTTATGGTATTAATGTCAGTTAGGACAAGTTCTTTTAATCCTAATTCTTTTGCTTTTGTTACGAGAAACTCAACGGAA
>JAKOOG010000061.1 GCA_022701545.1 Weeksellaceae bacterium
CCTAAAAGATTTTCATCCATAATCAATTCTTTGATAAATTAATTTACGAATAATTTCACAGATATTGTATGGTTACCATCAATTAATATGGTTTATTTAAAACGATCAAGAGAAACTTCTGACGGTAGAGGAATATTATTTTCTATTAAATCGTAGAGGCTCTTAGAAAAATAACACCCGTTTAAAATCCCCCGTGCCCCAAGACCATTGAAAACATACAAATTCCCATGTTCCGGATGCCTGCCGATGATCGGTCTCCGGTCTTTAACCGTAGGCCTGAAGCCCACATTTACCTCTGCAATTTCAAAATCTGACAGGTAGAATTCAGACAAGCCTTTTTTTAACTGTTCGACAGCAGAATCGTCCACCTGACCATCTAGCTGCTCCCGGTCGTACGTACCACCGTAAAAATAGAGCTCCTCATTTACAGGAAACAAAAAGTGTTTTTTCTTGATGGTGATGTTTCCGGAAATCTTCTGGGAGAGTTTTACTTTGATGTGATGCCCCTTGTTCGGGTTTACGGCAATATCAGAGAAGAAGGGATTTTTTGCCACCCCCATTCCTTCACAAAACAGGATATTTTTAAAATGGATGTTTTTATATTCTGACTTTTCGGTATTGAGTTCCTGATAATTGAATTTTTCTTTTACCAGAAAGCCCCGGCCTTCTAAAAAATCAAATAAACCCGTAAAAAACCCGTTAACGTTGAGCCTGGCAGACTGATTCACCTTTCCGGTGAGAAAATCGTTTTTTACCCCCTCCAAATGATCAAAATTTTTATCTAAAAAATTAAGCAATTCCTCATTTTGAGATTTTTTCAGCCAAAGTTGCTGTTCATTATCATCATGAAAAATACGGTGAATGGGCGTATCAATTAAATAATTTTTACCGGTATAGCTTTCAATTTCCTGCAGTGAACTTTTCAGGAAATCGATCTGTTCCTGTGCTTTCCAGAAAGTGGTGAATTTCTTCAGGACAACAGGGTTAATGATTCCTGCAGAGACCTGCGACGCACTTTTTCTACCTTCGGAAAATAAAATAAAGGATTTGTTGTTCCTGATCAGCTGATGGGCAAAGAAGAGTCCCGCATATCCGTCTCCGACAATGATGTAATCTACCGTATTCATAATAAAAAAACCTGAGTAAAAATACTCAGGTTTTCTATAACTATCAAGTGAAATCTTAGTAATTCCACATTTCGTTTTCCATTTTAAGGATCTGCGCCTTGATTCTGTCGCTCTCTTCCATTTGTGCATCAGCGTCATTCGGAACATAATCGTCAATAACACCGTCACCCATACCTGTAGAAGATTTGTAAATCACAGAAGAAAACCTTCTCGCATTGATTAAATCATCAAAAGATAAGTCTGCAGACGAATTTTTTCTGTTGAAAACATAATTATTCGCTAAGATATCTCTAGCGCTTGGATAATAGATCCAGAACAAATCAATAAGTTCGTCGGCACCTGCTAAAGGTTGCCCGTCCGGTCCTATTCTACCCTGTACAGCAGGATCCGGACCCATTGCAGCAATACCTAACGGTCTATACTTCATTTGCCCGTCTCTTTTATCGATATACCACATACCCATCATTTTAAGAACCTTTACTTTTTCAGTAGTTGTTTTGAAGATATCTGTATATTCTTTTTTCTCCTGCTCAGTTAATGGTCTACCAGAGTTTAAAATATCAATTGCAGCATCAGCAACTCTTACACTTTCTAATCTTTTCTGAATTCCTTCCGGGCTCAATTTAGTTACAAAGTTTTCGTCATCATACACTTCAGCAATTTTTCCACTTGTGGCAGCATCAAGCAATAATTGATAAAGAGATCTGGTCTGTCTTGAAGCAAGACCATCCGGATTATCATAATAAAAAGGCTGATTCAGTTTATCATTCATATCAATGATTTCCCAAACAAACATGCTTTTTACAATATCCTTTTCATCAACAAATCCATACTCCAAAGGCTTTACAGTTTTGTCAACAATACTATCACCAACTTTTTGCTTGTTTTCAGCTCTCATTTGTCTGAACTCATCCGGAGAAGAAGCGTTCAGAATAGTTTGGGATAAAGCAAAACCCGAAACTAATACTAAAAGACTGCTAATATATTTTTTCATAATATTTTTTTATCTTATTAAAATTACTGAACGTTGATTACAACGGGTGATATATTTTTCAACGTCTGATTTCCTAATCCTGTAGCAGTAGCTTTAATGTCGAAGACATATACTACATCTCCATTTCTCAAGTTTCTTACTAAGCCTGCAGCTTCGTCTAAGCTACTACCTTTAATTAATAATGCTGCTCTTCCAGGAACTTTAACCATAAATTGATTTACAGTGAATGAAACTGGGAAATCAAAATCAGGAATAGCTGCCTGAACAGTCTGATTCGGAATTGAGTTTGCCGGAATATTCAATACTGTCTGGCCTCGCATCTGCCCTTGAGGAGCAGGAACATTCTTGATTCTGTACTCAAAAGTCTGAGACACACTTTTACCAGAAGGATCAGTTCCTGACAAAGTAAGCTTTAAGACATTACCGCTTGAAGGTATAACATTCCATTTACCTGGTCCTGCACTTTTTACAACTGCGCCCGGTGCAGATAAAGATAGTTTAGAATTATCAGCTCCTAAAATTGATCCAGATAAAGGATTCTCCAAACCTCTATAAACCACATTCATTTTATCAGGAGAAAGCAATAATCCTTTCTGAAGCTTAACTTCCTGCGGTCCAGCAATTACATTATAGGTATGGGTGAACGGGAAGTTCTGTGCTTTACCGGTAGCATCAGTCAATGAAATATTTCCACTGAATGTT
>JAKOOG010000092.1 GCA_022701545.1 Weeksellaceae bacterium
CGTTATCCATGAACATCGCAGCCCACTCGTTGGCAACGTCTCCTACCGGACGGCCTACGACTTTGGATTTTACTTTTACCGAAGGCGCTTTGTCCCTACGTTCCAGCAAGCTTGGCCCGGAGCCCATCTTTACGTCGGCAAACTGGCTTAATCTGATCTGCTGCCCCTGAGGATTGGTAAACATCAGGTTCCGTACATCATCAATCGACTGTCTGTTGGCGTCACCGAATCGGATGTTAATGTCATATTCATATTCCCCGGCTCTGAACTTTCCGTCGGTATTTCCGCTGAACGCCGTCTGCATCGTCTGTCCTACACTGGAAAGGTTTAAGCCTAAAGCAGCCATTTTATCCCGGTCGATATTCACCTGAACTTCAGGGTTTCCGCTATCGGTTGACAATTCGGCATCTACAGAACCCGGTACTTTTTTCAGGAGATCAAGGATTCGCTGTGCTTCTTTGTTGGCCGTTTCATTATCCTGAGCGGTTACCACCAATTCAATCGGGGCATTATCCGCTCCCATCAATCCGATCGGTGCCGTCTTGAATTCAACACCGGTGAATTTTTCTTCCAATGCTCTTTTAATCTTGGCCGATTTGATATCGGTACTTTCGTTACGTTCCGATTTATCTACTAAGATTACCTGAATCTCAGATTGGTATAATGTGGCCTGGGCCCCTCCGAATCCGGAAGACTGCTGCCCTACCGTCGTAATCATATCTACCACATCTTTATCACTTCTTAGGTATTTTTCAACGGCCAGCGTTACCTGGTTGGTTTTTTCTACGGAAGCATCTTTCGGCAATTCCATCTGAACGAGGAACTGGCCTCTGTCCATTTTAGGGAAGAATTCCCCGCCGATGAACCCGAAAGCGACCAGCATGAAAGAAGAGATTAAGATAATAAAGGTTACCACAACCGTCATCACTCTCCGTAAAGTTGTTTTTAAGGCCCATTCGAGAATTCCGGTGATCCAGTGCGTGAATTTCTCCAACTGCCGTTCAAACCAGAGAATAAATCTTTCAAAAACATTCTTTCCGGTAAGGTGCACCAGTTTCCCGTATCTTGAAGACAGCCATGGAATGATGGTAAATGACGCCAGTAATGAAAGCATCGTCGCAATAACTACCGTTACACAGAATTGCGCCAAAATATCCGATACCAGTCCTGAGCTCATCGCAATCGGCAAGAATACCACCACGATCACCAAAGTAATGGCCGTTACGGTAAACCCGATTTCCGAAGCTCCGTCGTAAGCGGCACGGATCCTGCTTTTCCCCATCTCCATGTGACGGTACACGTTTTCCAGTACCACAATCGCGTCATCCACCAGGATACCTACTACTAGGGATAGTCCGAGTAAACTCATCAGGTTGAGGGTATAACCCATCAGGTACATTCCGATTACCGTGGCAATCAATGACATCGGGATCGAAACCATGACGATAAATGCATTTCTGATGTTATGAAGGAACAACAACATCACAACAGCGACCAAAATAATCGCCAGGAACAGGTCGAAAATCACGTGGTCGGCCGCTTCCAAAGTAAAGTCGGTGGAGTCGTCTACGATATTCAGTTTCAGACCCTGCACTTTATAGTCGTTCTGCACCTGGGCAATCGTTTTCTGCACCTGTTCCGATACCGATACTGCATTGGCATCCGACTGTTTTTTCACCTGAAGTAAAATCGTGGAGTTCTGGTTGTATCTTGCAATTTTTTCCGTGTCTTTCTGTGAATCGAACACCGTGGCGATATCCGAAAGCCTCACCTGTGCCCCGTTTTTATTGGAAACCACCAGGTTATTCAGCTCTGCTACGTTTTTATATTTTCCGGAAAGACGGATCGTCGATCTCGAAGTTCTCGTTTTCAAAGCTCCCGTCGGGAAATCAAGGTTGGAAGTAAGGATTGCCTGTTGTACATCGCTGATGGACAGCCCATACCCCTGCAGTTTCTTTTCATCCAGATTCACCTGAATTTCTCTTTCCTGTCCACCGACAAGATCCACCTGAGCCACCCCGTTGACACGGGAAAAGATCGGTTCGATTTTCTTGTCTAAAAGATCGTAAAGCGCTTTATTGTTCAGCTTGTTGCTGGTGATACTCAACGTCATGATCGGAAGGTCGTCCAGTGAAAACTTCTGCAGGGACGGCGGGTCCACATCATCCGGAAGATCTGCCAAAACCGCGTTTACTTTTCTCTGGGCATCATTCAGTGCATAGTTGACATCGGCTCCCGTGTTCAGCTGAACCATGATTACCGATAAACTTTCGTAAGACGAAGATTCTACTTTTTTTACGTTCTCCAGGGAACCTACGGCATCTTCTATTTTACGGGTTACGGAAGTTTCAACCTCTGCAGGCGAAGCTCCGGGATAAACCGTAGAAATGGTAACCATATTGGTTTCAAACTTCGGGATCAATTCATACCCCATCATGGAGTAACTTAATAAACCGCCCAGCGTCAGAATCGTAAAGAGTACGATGACCAGGGACGGCCTTTTAATGGATATTTCTGCTAACTTCATCTGCTCTTACTTTACGATATTGATTTTGGAACCGTTGTCGAGGTTAATCTGGCCGCTGGTGATCACCTGCTCCCCTCCTTTCAGTCCGCTCAGGATCTGAACTTTGTCGCCGTATACTTTTCCGGTCTGCACGGTAATCAGCTTAGCGGTTCCGTTGGTTACGATAAACAGCTGCCCTGAACTCACCCCGTTTACGAAGGCTTCCGCAGGCACTGTCAGCATATTCTGGGTTTCTGCGCCGTTGTTCGTTTTAAAGGTAGCCGTGGCATACATCCCCGCTTTCAGGTTTCCTCTGTTCTGAACTTCGATTTCCACAGGGAAATTTAAAGAAGCATCACTTTTAGGAGCGATGAAGGTAATTCTTCCGCTGAAAGACTCATCAGGCAAAACATTCACTTTGATCGGAACTTCCTGTCCCAGCTGAATTCTCCCGATCTGGCTTTCGTCTACCAATACGGAAAGTTTTAATGAATTGATGTTTACGATTTCAAATAAAGCGGTTCCCGGTGCCACTACCATTCCCGGTTCCACCATTTTTTTGTTGATGGTTCCGCTGATTCCGGCACGGATGCTTGTATCATTCACTCTTACACCCTGCGCCCGGACTGCCGCCTGTGCGTTTCTCAGCTGTAATCTTGAGTTATCCAGTTGCTGCTTCGTAACACCTCCTGTTTTGAAGGCATTCTCATAACGCTGGTTATCGATAACGGCATTCTGTAAATTGTTCTGAGCCTGGGTTACATCTACTTCAATGGCATCTTTTTTAATGGTTGCCAATACCTGCCCTGCACCTACCCTGGATCCTTCTTTTACAAGAACGTTTACAATTCTCCCGGAAATTTCAGAAGACTGGTTGGACTCCTGCTTCGGAATAAATGTTCCGTTCGCGGAATAATCGGTATCGATATTTTGTCTGGAAACGGTGACTACATTAACATTAATCTTATCGACCTGCTTGGCCACTTCCTGTACTTCTTTGGTTTGTTTTTCTTTGTTACCGGCGATCTTGTAAGCTGCCAGACCAATGAGGACGGCTGCCACGATGATATATATTAGAGTTTTTTTCATTGTAGTTTATTATGGGTTTTGTAGCGTGTTTAATTCTCCTTTTGCTTTAATTAACTTGATTTCCGCCTGTTTGTAATCCAAAAGGGCATTGGCATAGTTCTGCTTCGCCTCTGTAAGCGCATTTTCAGCATCCAGAACCTCCGTAAGGGTTGCCAGACCATACTGGTAATTGGACTGCGTATTTTTCTGTACCCGCTCTGCCAGGCCTACATTATCTTTTGTATTATCAATTTTAATCAGTGAATTTTCCATGTTGGTAATGGCATTCCGGTAATCAAGGCTCAGGCTCAGCTGGGTATTCTGGATATCCTGATCAAGATCCTGGATATCGATTTCTGCCTGGTTGATTTTGGCTTTCGTAGACCCTCCGTTGAAGATGGGAATGTTGATATTTAACCCGATTGCCGAGTAATCGCTCCAAAGCACCCCGTTGTTGATGCCGTTGGTTAGAGGAAACTTGGCTCCGGTGGCTCCCCATCCGTAATTGGCTACCAGATTGACCGTAGGATACCGGTACGCTTCCGTTGCCTTTTTATTATAGACCAGAAGTTCCCGGTTTTTATTTAAGACTTTTACTTCGGTACGTTCATCCAGGTTTACCGTACTGGCAATCAGTTCAGGTTTCGGTTCGATGGTTTTTTCTTCCAGCTCGATATCGGTGCTGATCGGAACACCCATATAGAATTTCAGGGCATTTTTTGAAAGCTCTACCGAATTTCTCAGCGTCTGCCTGTTGGATCCGATGTTGGTAAGCTGAACATTGGTTCTGTCCAGATCTATGGATTTTGCCAAGCCATTGTCCACCAGACTTTTGATTACATTTCTGACCCTTTCCGTGTTGGCATAACTTGCTTCTACGGTTTTTAAGTTTTCCTCCTGGACAAACACCTGATAATAAGCCGTGGCTACATTCTCGATAAGCTGTTCGTTGGTAAGCTGGGCATTTAAAACATAAAATTCCCTTGTCGATTTTGCGGCTTTAAGACCGGTAAAAACCCGTTGGTCGAAAATAGCCTGCTGCAGCTGTACGGAAGCCGTGGAACTCCATGGCTGTCCCAGCTGGGCCCTGATTCTCTGTCCGCCGAATTCCAGCAAGGATTCCTGGATAACCGGGTTATAGGTAAGCCCCGCCGTCGCATTGATCTGAGGTAAAGCTCCAGCTCTGGCTTCATCGATTTTATATTCGGCTTTTTTGATCTGTAAAGCAGCTTTTTTAGCTTCTGCCTTATTCTGGAGTGCCTGCTTGATGGCTTCCTGAAGGGAAACCTGCTGTTGGGCAGACACCGATGAAAAACCGAACATCATAAATGCAGCAGCTATTCCTATTTTCAGCTTTTTTGCAGTTATACGTTTACTTTTCATAATCTTATACTTCGTTTATTATTTTAATGGAATTGTTGTTTTCAGCGATTTTATTTCTAAAGGACGAATCATTTAAAAAAATACTTTAATCTTAAATCTTATTAATTTTTAAATAACATATTCAGGATAATCCCTTTTCTTTCGGAAATGATCTTATCGAATTCCGTTTCATCGATCATCAGGTTTTCCATGAGCAAAGGCCGTATCGCACTTGGGAATACCAACAGAGAAATCATGTTCAGGACAAACTGGATGGGCTTCATCTTTTCAATATTTCCCAGTTCCATTTCTGTTTCAATATCTTTATAAAGTTTTTCCAGTTCACCTTTCTCAATATCTTTTTTGTGACAGTTCCCTTTGTTGATCTGTGAAACAATGTAGGTTTCCAGATAGGGATACTGAAGGCTGGTCGACAGGCTGCTTTCTATAAACTGGCTTATTTTTTCCTTGAAAGGCAGGTCTGAATTCATGATGATATCCGATTTTTCATGCTCCACTTTATGCGCTTCGTCAAAAATAATCTGGATCAGATTATCCCTTGAGCGGAAGTAGTAATTGATCAGGGTTCTGTTGACACCCGCTGCATCGGCAATTTCCTGAGTGGTGGCGTCGAACTTCCCTTTCACAAAGAATAAATTCTTCGTCGTTTCCTTGATGAGTTCCTGTGTCTGGTCTTTTTTGATTTGATTTGACATTTTTGTTAAACAACTTTGTGCAAATTTAAACCAATCAATTGTTTTGACAAAATTGTTAAACA
>JAKOOG010000096.1 GCA_022701545.1 Weeksellaceae bacterium
GAACCCGGAGATTAATCAGATGAATCGGTTGCAAGATGAGTACCGGAAGTTTTTCCTGTCAATTCAACAGCCCATGGGGACTCAATTATCAAACGATATCTGTTGCTTTGTTGTTAAAAATCCTAAAAATTTAATCTTTAAAAAATGGTTAGACGTTAGGCTTTGCGTTTATTTATCTCTCAGGATTAACGCTATTGACTTTGTCATCAATGTGAATCGAAAGATATTTGCTACACTTTGAAATTAAAATTAAAAATTTAGTTTAAATCTGCCCTGATTATAAATGAAAGTACAGTTTTTGCATAGCGTTACGCAATGACAAAACTATATTTTTTTCTTCCTTTTTTTTCGGTTTCTTTATTTTTCGCCCAACAGAAAGATTCTATTGGTCTGATCTCGGAAGTCCGTATTGATGCCTATAAAAAACCGACGGCCTTTATCTCTTCCACCAAATCTGTTTCCGTAGTTTCTGAAAACCTGCTTACCCAGAATCCGCCGGAAAGGATGCTTGAATCCATTAATCAGATTGCGGGAGCAAGAATGGAGGAGCGTTCACCGGGAAGCTACCGGATTTCCCTGCGCGGCAGTACCTTGAGATCGCCTTTCGGAGTACGGAACGTTAAAGTGTATCTTGATGATTTTATTCTGTCCGATGCTTCAGGAAACACCTATTTTAATGTAATCTCTCCGGAACTCATCGACCGGATGGAAATCTATAAAGGCCCGGAAAGCGGGGATTACGGAGCCGCTACGGGAGGAACCGTTCTTCTGAAAACAAAAAGTTCAGATCAGATTTCGGCAAACCTTTCGGCCGGGAGTTACGGAACTTTCAACCAGAGCTTCGATCTTTCAAAACAGCTCGGGAAACATTTTGTCGAGGTTTTTCAGAACTATTACCAGACCGATTCTTACCGGGAGCAGGCTAAAGTCCGCCGGAAGCAGGTTTTCGTTAAAGACCATTTCAAGTATTCCGAAAAAGGCCTGCTGAAAGCCATGCTGATGTATTCCGATCTCGATTACCAGACACCGGGCGGACTGACGCTGGAACAGATGACTGCCGATCGGAGACAGGCCAGGCCGGCAACAAAAACAGTACCCGGCGCTCAACAACAGGATGCCGGCATCCGCAATAAGATGATTCTGGCCGGACTCTCAAACGAATTTAAAATAACCCCGGAATTTTCCCATTTCGTTATGGTCCAGGGTTCCTACGTCGATTTTGAAAATCCGTTCATTACCAATTTTGAAAACCGTTTTGAGAAGAATTTTGCCCTGAGAACCCATTTAAATTACGAAAGAAACTGGAATTCCGTTTCACTGGCTTACCGTCTCGGATTCGAAGGAGGAATCAACGATATTTTAGTTAAAAATTATGATAACAACAAAGGGATAGAAGGAAGTCCCCAGAATTTCGACCGGCTTGAAAATACGTCCGGTTTTTATTTTTTATCCCAAAAGCTGAATATTGGCGAGCGGCTGTTCACCGATATTTCCGTCAGTTTAAACTCGAATGCCTACGACTGGGAAAGGCAGTATCCCCGGGAAGAAAACGGAAAAGTCCGGTTCAGGAACCAATGGCTTCCGAATTTCGGAGTTGCCTACCTTCTGGGAAAAGGTTTTTCCATACGTGGAAAAATTGGGAAAGGAAATTCTGCTCCGACCAATGAAGAGATCCGCTCTTCGACACAGCAATTCAATGCCGGTCTAAAGCCTGAATTCGGCTGGAACAAGGAAGCCGGCATCAGGAAACAGTTCGGGAATTCCATTTTTATTGAAGGAAGCTACTTCGATTTCCGGATGAAAGACGCGATTGTGCGAAGGCAGAACGAAGCCGGGCAGGAGTATTTTGTCAATTCGGGAGAAACAGTTCAGAAAGGAATAGAGGTATTACTCGAATCTAAAAATTTTGATTTAAAAAATGCCTTTCTAAGCTGGTTTAAATTCCGCTTCTCGGGAAGTTTCTATGATTTTAAATTTAAAAATTACCGGCAGAATGAAAATGACTTTTCCGGTAATGATCTTACCGGAGTACCTAAAACCAGCATCAACAGTTTGCTTAACTTTACTTTCTTCAGAAAACTATCGGTGGACTATTCCCATTTTTATACGTCAAAAATCCCTCTGAATGATGCGAATTCAGTATGGTCGGACGCATACCTGATCGGGAATATCCGGTTCGGTTTTCCGGTAGATCTGGATAAAACGAGGCTGAACTTATTTCTACAGGTCCAGAATTTATACAATGAAGACTACGTGCTGGGCTTTGATATCAACGCGTTCGGAAACCGGTATTACAATCCGGCAGCAAAAAGAAATTTTGTTTTTGGGGTGAAGATTGATTTTTAAATTAACATAAACCCGAAGTGGAAATTAGATTGACGGACTGGAAGAGGAATGCCGGATGCTGGAAGCCTATCCTACCAATGTTATTTTCACCGGAATTAATGATCAAATGAAATCGTTGGTTATTATATGGATACAAATCTTTTTTAAATCCTATTTACCAATCTGTTATTTTAATAATCAACTGGAAATAAATTAAGTATGCTCAAATTGAAGTTAAATTAATCTAAATTCGGTGTTACTATGGCCATGACATCAATCGAAATGGGCTTTATCCTATTTGTCTTATGGCTAACTAAAGATCAAATATTTTATAATTTCAAAGCTTACTATCAATATACCTGAATGCCGTATTCATATAGGATTCATTGGTTTTTGCCTTGTCGTCTGTCTTTTCGATCCTGATATCCGGCGCAATTCCTTCACCGATGATGCGGTATTCTTTTCCCTTACGGTCTATGATATTTCCGGTGGTTAAAACGAGAAAAGATCCGTCGGAAAGCTTATATTCCTGATTTGCGGATGTTAATCCCTGCGTATTTACGCCGATCAGGTTTACGTTTTTTTGTCCTGAAAATGCAGCGGTTATAAATTCAGCAGAACTGCCGGTGACTTTATTAATGAGTAAGGCAATGGGCGCTTTTATTTGCGAGGGCTGCTTTTCCTTCAATGTGAAAAACTGGGTCGCTGCAGGGCCTTCGTAAAACTTCCCGCTTTTATAGTTGAAATATTCAATATTTCCTTCAGCATCCTTCGTTCCTACAATATTTTTACGGTCGAAAAACGGTGCGGCTGCGGCATACATGGGGTAGAGCATTCCTCCATAATTGTTTCTCAGATCCACAATCCACCCCTTGGGCTTTTGTTTCTGTAATTCATTTACTTTTTGATAAAAGGTATTGATGTACAGATTCCAGTCGTCTTTGTTGAAAGATCCGATATCGGGTAAACTGATATAAGCATATTTGTTATCCAGCAGCTTACCTTCAATTACCGGAAATTCCTGTCCCGTTGCCTTGTAACCTAATGTATATTGCCTTACTTCCTCTGCGGGATAAAATTTGGAGTGCGAATCATTCAGGGCTCGTAATGCTTTTTTCAGAACTGGATAGGTTTCTTTGATTGTTTTGGCTTTAGATGCATCATTAAGCGTTATACGGGATAATTCTTCCCAGTTTATCTTTGATTTATTAACGGATTTGTGCTGCATAATATCCAGCGCTTTAGAAACATACTGCTGGATGCTGTCTTTTTGCGCTGAAACCCGGACTGAAAAAAGGATAGCGGTCAGCGATGCGGCAATTAAAAATTTATTCATATTCTACTCAATGGGATAGGGGTCTAAAGATAACTCAAATAATTAATAAAGCCATCCTTAAAATACTGGTAGATCAACGTTTTGCGAGAATATTCCTGATAATCATTTCCGCGTGGATCCTGGAGTTTTCAATAAACCAGAGATGGGTGTCTTTCCCGCCGCAGACCACACCGGCAAGATATAAATCCGGAACGTTGGTTTCCATGGTTTCGGGATGGTAAAAAGGGTTCAGGCATTCGCCCTGCAGTTCGATACCGGAATCTTTCAGAAAATCGAAGTTGGGAAGATAGCCGGTCATGGCCAGTACAAAATCATTCTCAATCTCGTTGGTTTCCCCGTTTTTATCTCTAAAAACAACGGACTGTTCTTTGATCTCCAGCAATTCAGCTCTGAAATGTGCAGTGATGCTTCCTTCTGCAATCCGGTTTTCAATATCCGGTTTTACCCAATATTTTACACTGGGCGAAATTTCATCATGACGGATAATCATGGTTACTTCGGCACCCTTACGATACGTTTCCAAGGCGGCATCCACTGCCGAATTGCTGGAACCCACCACTACAATTTTCTGCCGGGCATAAGGGTAAGGTTCGGTATAATAATGTTTTACTTTGGGTAAATCCTCACCCGGAATGTTCATGGGATTGGGAATATCATAAAACCCCGTGGAAATAATGACGTTCCGGGCGGCATAGGCTCCTTTCGTTGTTTCAACGGTAAAAATTTCATTTTCTTTGGAAACTTTTTCCACTTTTTCATACAGGTTGATGTTGATACCCCGCTGCCGGGCGATGCCCTGATAATATTCCAGAGCTTCCTGCCGTCCCGGTTTCGGAGCCGTAGAAATAAATGGAATTCCGTCGATCTCCAGTTTTTCAGCCGTTGAAAAGAATCTCATATACAACGGATAATTATATAAGGAATTGACGATGGTCCCTTTTTCAATAATCAGGTAGCTGAGGTTATTTTTCCGGGCTTCCAGCGCACAGTTCAATCCGATAGGTCCGCCTCCGATAATAAGAATATCTAAAATTTCCATAAGGTAAAATTACAAAAAACAGTTAAGCAATTGGTTTTAAAACCGGCAAAAACCACACGAGAGATTATTACCTCGCATTTAAAGTAAAATGAAACTTAGAGATGTGAAAAATGTGGCATCTATTTTGGTGAATTTTAAGGTTAAATATTTGAAAAATATGAAAAAAGCAGCTATTCTCTTATCCTTTTTGGCAGTTGTTTCTTGTAAGAAGAATCCGGAAAAATTCGTTAACGATAAATCCGGTACCACCACGCCTTCGCAGACCGGAAGCACACAGCAGAAATCAGTAAGCACCGATAAAGAGACTGCCTTAAAAGCAGCCAATGAAGCGGTTCTTCAGGCGTTGCACGATAAAAATTATAAAAGATTTTCAGAATTTATCCATCCTGAAAAAGGCGTACGGTTTTCGATGTATGCCTTTGTAAGCCCGGAAGGCGATAAACTTTTTTCCAAATCTGATTTTATTAAATACCAGCCTACAAAAACTGTTTTTACCTGGGGAGCACTGGATGGTTCGGGAGATCCTTACAAATCCACGATTACCGATTATCTTATCAAATGGGTATATTCAAAAGATTTTGCAACCGGACAGGTATCCATCAATGAATTCCAGGGAAAAGGAAATTCACTGAACAATTTGAAAGACATTTATTCCCAAGCCGATTTTACGGAGAATTTTATCAAAGGCTCAGGAGAAAATGCCGAAATGGACTGGAAATGCCTGCGGTTGGTTTTTGAACAGCTCAACGGGAAATATTATCTGGTAGGGGTGGTCAATGACCAGTGGACGATTTAAGATTTCCCAGATCTGTATGGATGATGGTTCTGTTTTAACACATGAGTCACAAAGAAAGAATTTGATGGTTTGCCATATATTACAGAGCACATGAGATAAAAAATCAAAGATTTTTTAAAAGGTTTGTCGTTAGAAAATATCCCGTAGATTATACGTATTTGCACAGATGATAGGTGGTTTAGAGTATCTTCAGCGACCGGATTCTTATATGAATGATGTTTTAAATCTTTTGCGGTTTAAAAAAATCCATCTAAAATTTCAGCCAGCCTTTTCGTCAGGTTCCTTCTGGAAAACTGTTCTATGTTTTGGGTGCTGGCAGCTAATTGTCCGCTTTTCCAAAGGTCAAATTTTTCCAGGAGAAATGCTTTGATCTTTTCGGTTTCATCATAGCTGAAATGTTTCCCGGCTTGGGTATCTTCAAGGATCCGTGCAACGTCGGCTTCATCCGGCCCGAAAGAAATGATCTGTTTTCCCGTAGCAAGATATTCGAAAATTTTTCCCGGAATGATGCCTTTGGAAGATGCATTCGGAAAATTGGTCATCAGCAAAACATCCGAGTTCTGCATCTCGTCGATGGCTTTATCATGGGAAAGGTAGCCCAGATTTGCAATGTGGTTCTTTAAAGCTGAATGTTCAATCGAGTTTAAAATTTTATCATCGATTCTTCCGGCAAATTTTAAAGAAAAATTTTCCGCAAAATCAGGATTTGCCTTCACCAGTTCATCCAAAGCTTTCCAGAGGTTTTCAGGATTTCTCAGCTGCTCTAAAACCCCGATGTAACTGAGGGTGAATTTTCGTTGCTGATGATCATCCGACACCCGTGTTTGAGGAGTCGCATCGGCTTCATCGAATCCATTGGTGATGCAGATGGCATTTGCTCCGTTTTTCCTGAAGTTTTCAGCATCGGTATAGCTGGTGGCCAGGGTAATGTCTGCATTTCTGAAAACTTCGCTTTCCAGCTGGCGGTGCTTCCGGTCGGAGGTTTTCGTAAGCTTTAAATGTTTATAGTAAGAAATCTCCGTCCACGGATCGCGGAAATCGGCAATCCATTTCAGGTCGGGACGGGTTTTTTTCAAGGCTAAACCAATAAGGTGCAGCGAATGCGGTGGTCCCGAGGTCACCACGACATCGATTTTGTTTTCCTTTAAATAGTTTTCCAGAAATTTTACGGAAGGTTTTACCCAAAATACCCTGGCATCAGGAATGAAAAAATTTCCTCTCACCCAGATCGAGAGCCTGGATTTCCAGCTCTGGTTGCTGCCCACATCAAACTGTCCGGCCTTGAATTTTTTATTGCTTTTATTAAGTTTTTCAGCCAGCTGATACGGTTCCCAGATTTTTGTTTTTACCATCTCAAGCCCTTCCGGAATGTCTTTTACCAGGCTTTCGTCCAATAAAGGGTAGCTTGGATTTTCCGGCGTATAAATGACGGGTGTCCAGCCATTCTCGGGCAGGTACTTGGCAAATTTCAGCCATCTCTGGACACCCGGACCTCCCGCAGGAGGCCAGTAATAGGTGATGATGAGTATTTTTTTTAACTCCACTGTTTTAGCTATGAGATTTTTATTCCTGAATTATTTCAGGTTTTCTTTTGTCTCTTTTGCGGTAAAAAAAGTAAATTCCCAGTCCGCTTACAATGATAAACAGGCTGAAACAGATCAGTGAAATCCATTTTCCTTTTTCAATAACTTCCGGTTCGAACACCATTCTTACATGGTGGCTTCCTGCAGGAACATGCACGGCACGCAACAGGTAGTCGGCTTTGATATAAGGTACTTCTTTCTCATCGATAAATATCTTCCAGCCATGAGGATAATAAATTTCCGAGAATACGGCCAGCTGCGGCGTTTTAGACTGCGACCTGAATTCCAGTTCGTTCGGCTGGTATTGCGTTAAATTAATAAAGGCGGTAGAATCGGCCTGAACCGGTTTTCCTTCAAAATATTTCCGGTCGGAAGAAGCGATTACTGCCGTTCTTTTGCTGTTGATGGTGCCGATTGCTTTGATTTCCTGGTTAGGAGAATCCACGAATTTCAGATCGCTGACAAACCATGCATTTCCGTTGGCTTTAGGGTTAGGAATCGCCTGTGGCTGTTCCGGTCCGCCCAAGACCATGTATTTTGTATTCAGTAAGTTTAAGATATTCGGAACTTTTACTGAGTCCATTACCTGGAAATATTCGTTGATGACATCATCATATCTTCTCAGTTTTACCGCGTGGTAACCTCCGATAGACGATTTAAAGTAAGATGTGTTTGTTTCACTGAACGTTCCCAGAATATTGTTGAAAATCCGGTAATGCGTCTTGTCTTTTTCGGAAATGGTTTCGAGGGTTTTATTCACGTTGACATTGGCTAAGATCGATTCCAGGTTCGGATTTCCCTGGGCCTTTTCAGCCAGAAGATCCGAACTTTCCGTTTGGAAAGGATTTTCGGCAAAGATCTTATCGACGTAGTTTTCATCATTCAGATAACGCTTGTTTACGGTCCAAAGGTCAAATAAGCTCACTGCACCGATAATGATCAACGCAATGTTCTGATTCAGTTTTTGTTTTAATACCATAAATAAAGCGGCGACGGTAATCGCTACATAGAAAAATGCTTTTATCGCATCGGTCCTGAACATTTTAAATCTTTCATCTACCAGATAATCCAACAGGAAAGGAGGGAGGTAAGTCTTTTCATTTTCCGTCTGGAAACCTAACAGCGATTTTCCGAAGAGCAGCAGGATCAGGACAAAGCCTAATGTTCCGCCACCGACATACAACAATATTTTTTGTTTGTATTCTTTGGTTAATTCGTTATCCTTAAAGAACCGGTACAATCCGATAATGGCTATTAATGGGAATAATAATTCCACAACCACGAGGATCGAAGACGGTGCCCTGAATTTATTATAAAAAGGAATAAAATCGATAAAGAAATCAGAAAGCGCCATGAAGTTGCTTCCCCATGCTAAGAAAATGGTAAGAACCGAAGCTCCCAAAATCCAGTAGCGGTACTTTTTCCAGGCAAAGAAAAATCCCAGCAGGGCTAAAAAACATACAATCGCTCCCTGGTAGGCAGGTCCTGAAGTTCCCGGCTGGTCGCCCCAATACGTAAGGTTCCCGAATCCTTTGGATATCCTGTCCATTTCAGTTTGTGAACCTACGTTTTCCTGAACCATTTCCTGGATTTTCGCCATCATTTCCTTGCCTTCCGGTTCCTGGCTTCCGCCGCCCATCAGCCTTGGGATGAAAAGGTTGAGGGTTTCCAGTTTACCGTAGCTCCACATCAGCATGCTTTCCTTATCCATCCCGGAATCTCCTCCGGTATGGCTTTCGTTGGTAAGGATCTGCTTTCCGCGGACGGTTTCTTTAATATATTCGGAGTTGGCCATGATCCTCTGGGAATTCATTCCGACGCCTATGAGACAAGAAGCGGCGATAATTCCGGAAGAGATCAGGAAGTGTTTTACCGGTGTTTTTTTCTGAATGGTTCTGATTAATTCGGACAGGAATAAAAATCCTAATGCCAGGAATAGATAATACGTCATCTGCGGGTGGTTCGCGGCAATCTGAAGCCCCATAAAAAGGGTCGTGACGATGAATCCCCAGATGTATTGTTTCCGGATATACACGAGCAGGATCCCGGCTAAAAGCGGGGCAAAATACTCAATGGTATTGATTTTACCGTTGTGCCCGGCGGCAATAGCGATATAAAAATAGGTGGAAAGGCTGAAGAAAGTGGCTCCCAAAAGGGCATATTTCCAGTTTCTCACCACAACCATCCCCAAAAGGAAAAAGCCTGCCGCAAGTAAGAACAGGTAATTAACGGGCCGCGGGAAAAAGTTCAGCTTGGAGTCGATGTTTTTAATGATATCTCCTTCAAACCGGCTTCCCATCTGGTACGTCGGCATCCCGCCGAACATGGAGTCGCTCCAGTAGGTTTCCTTTCCGGCAGCATCCCGGTAATCGAGAAGTTCCTTGGCCCCGCCGCGGTACTGCACAATATCATGCTGGAAAAGCTGTTTTCCCGTAATAACGGGCGTGGAGTATAAAAATGCTAAAACGATAAATACAACTAATGAAATTGCAATATAAATCAGGTTTTTATTTTTCGCCATGTGGATGGTTATGATCTTTACTGTTCGGAATAATTATTTTTTGTCCTTGTTTTCTTTCACCTCTTCGTAGTCTACGGTTTCCGCATCCCACTTGAGGCCCTGGTTATTCTTATCAGAGTTTTGTAAATCCGGCTTGTTATTATTGTTCTGGTTATTGAACCGGTAACTGTAAAACGTCTTGAAGAATACCCTTTTGAGGATATTCCAGACGAAGAAAATAATAATGGCGCTGAGTACAAGCTCAAGAATATATTTCATAATTTTTATTTAAAATAATTTATATGATAATGAGAGGTTTAAGCCATCCATTGTCATATCATGATAAATACCATAATAAGACGAACTAAAATTAGGTGTTGTTCCCCATTTCAATTCAGCACCAAACTTTTCATAATTGTATCCGATACCAAATGAATAAAGATAAAGTGCTTCTCTGACCGGTGTAGAATAATTATCTACCGTAAATGTATTTTTACTTAACATCAAATTAAAATGTAATGCTGTTGAAACATAAATTTTTGACTTTGAATTTAAGAACATATTATATTTTAATCCAAAAGGAATCTGAATTGATGAAAAATTCACTGCAAAATTTCTGTTGTTATAATCATTCACTTTGAATTTTACAGTTTGAAAGCTTGGTTCAGAGAAAAGTGCCCATTTGCCTTTATTGAAATTTAAAATATACTCTAACTCCAGCCCCACTTTAAAAATAATTGAATTTTCTTTTTTCTTTCCTACAGATAAATTTTCTGACGGAGGTAATATTTTGTAATTTGAAATACCAATGCCAGGTTTAACATAAACATGAAAATTATTTTTATTTTTAGTTTCTAACTCTGTTACATTATTATAATTCTTAAAAATTTTCACTAATTCATTCTCTCTATATACTAGGTTCTGTATATCTATTGATCTGATTTTTTCACTATCCGCAAATTCTTTTCTTAATTGATTTTTGTACTCTTCATTTTTCTGAATGAGGTTATTGTTAACCAAATACTCCTTATAATTCAAAGGCTTAAAAAGATTATCACTTTCTCTCTTATAAAAGAAACGTACAATGGAGCCATCCGAATACTTATAAAGGCCAGCTTTTCCATCAACAAGCTGTTTTAAGAGTAAAGTTTCTTCACTGCTTTCAAAATCTTTCGAACTGGACAATTCTTCAATTCTTGATGAAGAACGGTCAATCAGAACTTTGGCGGTGATGTATTTTTGTCCTCCTACTGAAAACTCCTGTAAATCGGAAGTTTTCATTTTTATTGGGATCTCATTTTCCGTTACCTTATATTCAATGACCGATGGGTTATTTTTCCAGTCATAGTTTTTGATCAGGATATCCGTTTTTTCACCATTACTCTTTATAAAATATCCATTTTCAAAAGTAATTTGCCCGTAAGCGAAAGTTGAAAACAACAATAATGTTGCGTAAAATAAATTTTTCAAGGTTAATTTAAAGTCTTTATGTTATTTAGCCGTAGGATTTACCATCACGGAAGAATTGGAAACACTGGTCATGGACTGTGATTCTTTTCCTTTTGAAATGCTCTCGATCTGGGTCGTCTTCACGGAAATGTTCTGGTTTTTGATCCATCCCGTATTCTGGTCGAACTTAATGGTTCCGTTCTGTGCCAGTTCGCTGCTTAAGCTGTGGATTACATCACCCTGGTTCTGTTTTTCCACCTTTTTAGGAATTCCCCCCGTTACGGAAATTTCCACCACACCGTTTCCTGCACTTTTCAGCGTATAATTCGAGGTTACTTTGATTCTTCCCTGGGCATCGGCATTTTCACTATTCGACCATTTTCCTCCGATCTTGGCTCCTTTTTTAGGAAGAATTGTCAGGTTTTTGGTAAACTGGTCTTTCAGCACCTTTTCATTGAAAGATTCTTTCAGGCTGGCCACGATGCTTTCTTTCTGGCTCTTGTCTTTAATCAGCGTCCCTACGGAGTTGGCTACTTTATTGTAAACCGCATCGAATCCGGTAATGGAAATTACGTTTCCTTTCGTATCCATTTTCATATTCAGCTTATTGCCTGTCAATGCTCTGTTGATGTTCCAGATCATTTTCAGGTCATCTTCTTTCGGGATCGGCAATTTGGTATCCACAACGATGGTTTTGCCCTGTGCCGTCTGCGAATTTCTCTTGGCAATAAGATTCAGGGTAATGTCGTAAACATTTCCTTTGATGTCGTTGACCGTAAAAGACATTTCGTCTGTGGATTCGCTGGTGGCGTTAATGGTTTTTCCGTTAGGATCCGTCATGGTTTTGGTATCTCTCTGATAGGTCGTCAGAGGATAGGTCTTTCCTTTTTCCAGTTTAAAGGTCTGCGTATAAATGCCTGCAGAATCTTTAATGGCCGGATTTTCTTCCACTTTGGCCACAGAATCGGCCGGAACTTCCACCGTGATGGTTTTCCCGGTTTTAGGATCGACTTTCGTTATTTTTGCCGTTTCTTTTTTGTTGCATGAAACTAAAGCTATGGTTGAGATCAGCGCTAATGCTGCTATATTTTTCATTTAGAATTTTTTAATAAATTAATTAATTGGCATTGGTGAATTTCTGCCGTACCGCTTCATATAAAATCGCTCCGCAGGCTACGGAAACATTCAAAGACTGTGTTTTTCCTTCAATCGGAAGCTTGATCTTTTCGTCGGCATGGTGCAGCACTTCTTTGGAAATCCCCGTTTCTTCATTTCCCATCACTACAGCACACGGTTCTGTGAAATTCACGTCATAAATCAGTTTTTCCGCTTTTTCACTGGCAGCATACACGGAAATTCCGCTCTGTTGAAGGAAATCCACTACATGTGCCAGATTAGGTGCTTTACAGATTTTTACGTTATACAGCGCCCCGGCCGAAGTTTTGATGGCATCCGAGTTAATCGGTGCCGCTCCTTTTTCCGGGATAATCACGGCATCAACACCTACACATTCTGCAGTTCTGCAGATCGCTCCGAAGTTCCTTACATCGGTCAACCGGTCTAAAATCAATAGGAAAGGCGTTTTTCCTTCTTCAAAAAGCTGAGGCACGATATCCTCCACTTTATGAAACGGAACGTCTGAAATAAAGGCTACCACCCCCTGGTGGTTTTTCCTCGTAAAGCGGTTGAGTTTTTCAACCGGCACATAGTTGGGACGGATTTTATTTTGAGCTAAAATAGCTTTAAGTTCAGCATAAATCGGGCCCTGCAGCGCGTTCTGCACAAAGACCTTGTCAATTGTTTTTCCCGCTTCAATAGCTTCAATCACGGGACGTAGTCCGAAAATAAAATCGTCTTTTTTATCTGTCATTTTGATATTTTAAATAGTGAATTGTCAATGGTGAATTTACTGCGTAAGTCAATCAGAACCTTTTAAATTTACATTTGACCATTGACTTGCGAAGCAAAATTCATTTGAACTATCTTCCTTTTTCTCCTAAAATGGCCCTCTTCTGAGCCAGTGCATATCCATAGTGCAGACCTTCATGCATATTGTTGAAGATGATGGCATCCTGGATGCTTTTCAGATCCATTCCGAAGCTGGTGGTGTAAGGCGTGTAATCTGAAAACAGGTCGCTGTCGTAATCCTTCATCAGGATCTTTGAAGTTTCCGTCAGCAGGAACTCCAGGTCTTCCACTTCGGATTTCTGGACGTCCAGATTCGGCAGAGTGCCTTTTTTGTAAGTTTCGATCCAGTATTTATCAATTCTGAAAGGATTTCCGCTCAGGTAATAATGCAGAAGCTGCTGGGTAGCAACGGTATGGGCAATATTCCAGTACAGGTTATTGTTGAAACCGTCGGGAATCAGCAAAAGATCTTCGTGCGAAGTATTCTGTAGGATATCGAGAAGATTCTTCCGGACCTGCCGGTGCGCTTGAAAATGATAATTCATTTTGCAAATTTTTTAATCACCAAAAATAGTTTAATAAACTGGAAATGACAATTTTTGAAAGGTGCATTCAGGTAAAATTTATGTATTTTTATGAAAAATACAAAACATGGCCTTAAATTCTAAGGTTTGCAACGGTTTGGAATCTTGCATTAATAGCAGAATTTTTAACAAACTTTAACTCAAAGATGGCATTTTTTGTGTTGATTAATGCAAGTATTTATTAGAAATTTACCAATTATTTTAAATAAGACTATGTCAGATACATATCAGGCGGATGATATTCGTCAGCTCACGGAACAGATCAAGGAAGCCAATTTCTATTTTTCCCGTCTTCGCGAAGAAATCAACAAAGTAATTATCGGTCAGGAATATATGATCGATCGTCTTTTAATAGGACTTTTAGGGAATGGGCACGTTCTTTTGGAGGGAGTTCCCGGACTGGCGAAAACCCTGGCGATCAAAACATTGGCGGAAGCGGTTCACGGAGAATTTTCGCGAATCCAGTTTACGCCGGACCTGCTTCCCGCAGATGTTGTGGGAACGATGATTTATAATGTGAAAGACAATGATTTTTCCATTAAAAGAGGGCCGGTTTTTGCCAATTTTGTATTGGCAGATGAGATCAACCGGGCACCGGCCAAAGTACAGTCGGCCCTGCTGGAGGTGATGCAGGAAAAGCAGGTGACGATTGGTGATGAAACCATGAAGCTTCCGAAGCCTTTCCTTGTACTGGCTACCCAGAACCCGATCGATCAGGAAGGAACTTATCTTCTGCCTGAGGCACAGAGCGACCGTTTTATGCTGAAATGTACCATCGATTATCCAAAGTTTGAAGATGAGAGAACGGTGATGCGAATGGTCTCCACTTCTCATCAGCCAACAGTGAAGCCTGTGATTTCGCTGGAACATATTGTTGCGGCAAAAGAGCTCATCAACCAGATTTATCTTGACGAAAAAATTGAAAAGTACATCCTCGATATGGTATTTGCCACCCGTTTCCCTGAAAATTACGGATTGGCGGAACTGAAAAACTACATTGGTTTCGGAGCTTCGCCGAGGGCATCGATCAATCTGGCGATTGCTTCCAGGGCTTATGCGTTTCTGAGAGGTAGGGCTTTCGTCATCCCTGAAGATGTCAAGGCTTTGGCAAAAGACGTATTGAGACACCGGATCGGTTTAACGTTTGAAGCAGAGGCAGAGGAAATTTCATCAGAAGAAATCATCAACAGAATTTTAGCGAAAATCCAGGCTCCGTAATGGATGTAGTAACGATAAGAAAAGCAGTTCGTGAAGATTGTGCGCCGATGCTGGAACTGATTAAAGAACTGGCAGAGTATGAAAAGGCACTGCATGAAGTCACGTTAACACTGGAACAGTTTACCGAGGACGGGTTCGGAAAGGCTCCGGTCTGGGGCGCTTTCGTTGCAGAGGCTGACAGGAAAATCGTCGGGATTTCATTATACTATGAACGGTACTCGACCTGGAAGGGCAGAAGGCTGTACCTGGAAGATCTGGTGGTGACGGAAGCGATGAGAGGAAAGCAGATCGGCAGGAAATTATTTGAAGCTACAATGGAATACGGCAAATGCGGGAATTACAGCGGCATGGTTTTCCAGGTGCTGAACTGGAACGAGCCGGCCATTAATTTTTATAAAAAATACAGCGCGAAATTTGACGATGAATGGTTTAATGTTTCCATTGAGTTCAAGGTTTAATATTCAAAGTTTAACATTGAACTTTAAATTAATTAAGTGCTATGCAGATAAAAGATATTGTAAAAAAAGTAAAGCAGATTGAGATCCGTACCCGAAAGAAGACGGAAGCTACTTTGATGGGGCAATATCACAGTGCTTTTAAAGGACAGGGGATGACTTTCTCGGAAGTGCGCCCCTACCAGTTCGGTGATGAGATCCGGAGAATCGACTGGAACAAGACGGCCCGTTTCCGGGAGCCTTTCGTGAAAGTAATGGAAGAGGAGCGGGAACTGACGATGATGCTGCTCGTCGATATTTCGGCATCGATGGATTACGGGACAAAAACCCAGCTGAAGAGGGAATATGTAGCAGAGATTGCCGCAAGCCTCGGTTTTTCAGCAGCGGGAAACAATGATAAAGTAGGACTGATTCTCTTTGCAGATAAAGTCTATAAAGTCATTCCTCCACAAAAAGGAA
Source organism: Weeksellaceae bacterium (assembly GCA_022701545.1). Classification (GTDB taxonomy): domain Bacteria; phylum Bacteroidota; class Bacteroidia; order Flavobacteriales; family Weeksellaceae; genus Chryseobacterium. Next base: position 15,653 of record JAKOOG010000096.1, read on the forward strand.
GGAAGCATATCCTGTCAATTATCAGCATGATCCTGACAGCAGATTATATTCCTGCCGTGTCAAAAATTGATAAAGCCCTTGAATACATGATGGGGATTTTCAAAAGGAAATCTTTGGTTTTCCTGTTTTCGGATTTTGAAGATGATTATGATTCCAAAATGCTGAGGGTGGCTTCTAAAAAGCATCAGCTTCTGGGGATGCGGATTTATGATGAAAAGGATAATGAAATTCCGGATGTAGGCTATACGCTGCTGTATGATGCAGAGACCGGCAAGCAGGTCTGGGCGAATACGTCCAGCGCAAGATGGAGGTATACCTTTGCCGAAGCCCAGAAGCAGAAGCTCAGAACACTGGAAGAAGATTTTTCCAACAGTTCTGCAAGTTTTATGAATGTAAACACAGGAGCAGATTATTCCAGACTGCTATATGGTTATTTTCAGAAAAAATAAATTCAACGGAATGGGCCAGGCCTATTTTAAAATGTATTGAAATTGAAAAAATTAATATTAATATTCTGTTTTTTAATCTGTGCAAATGCTTTTTCGCAGATCCTTTCCTCCAGCGTGGAAAAAAAGACCATTGCTTTGGGAGAAGTAAACCACATTGTTGTGACGATCAATAATCTTCATGATGAAAAAGTTTCTGCCGCTCCAGAAAATGAACTGCTTCCTTTTCATTTTGAGGAAATTAAAGACAGCATTGCCCAGACACAGGATGTTTATTACCGGAGGATTGAGTTTACCGTTTTTGATGAAGGGAAATTCACCATTCCCGAACTGGAATTTAAAGTAGGAGGAAAGGTTCTGAAGACCATTCCGTATGAGATTGATGTCATCAATACGGCCCAAAAAACAGACCCGATCAATGATATCATGAACAATAAAGACGTAAAGCTTGAAGTAACCGACTACTGGGAACTGTATAAGTTTTATATTCTGGCTGCGATTGCACTGATCTGTCTGATTACAGCCATTATTATGTTTGTGAGATACGGACGAAGAAAGAAGAGTTCGCCGGTGGTCACCACCAACCAGACGCTGAAAGAACTCGATTCGCTGAAAAAGAAAAAATACGTAGAAACCGGAAATTACCGTTCGTTCTACGTAGAGCTGATTGATATTTCAAGAAAATTCATCACAACCCAATACCGCCTGCCGGCAGATGTTCTTCTGACAGATGATCTGGTAGACCTTATGAAGAAAAACAATACGATTTCACAGGAGAATGAGCGCGTTGTGGAGGAGGTGTTCGTAAGAGGAGACCTCGTGAAATTTGCCAAAACATTTCCTGATCAGCAGACCATGGAAAAGGACCTGGCGGACATTACGGCATTTGTAAAGCGGTCATCAAAGGATTTGGAATTCGAAAACCTAAGGAAAGATGCTTAATTTTGAATTTTACAGTCCGTGGTTCCTGCTGCTTTTCGTCCTTTTTATCCCGCTTTTGTTCAGGGATCTCAGCAAGCAGAAAAGAAAGGGAATCAAGGTACCGACCGTTAAAAATATGGGCGACAGCGGTGGCATTCATGTTGTCATGTTTTTCCTGAAGATTTCCAAATACCTGATCCTGTCTGCTTTGATTATCGCTATGGCCAGGCCCAGGACTTTTACGGTTTCTCAGGACCGGGATGATACCAAAGGGATCGATATCATGCTTTCCGTAGACGTGTCTTTAAGTATGCTGGCAAAAGATCTTTCCCCCGACCGTTTAACCGCTCTGAAAGACATTGCGATCAAATTTGTCAATAAAAGACCGAATGACCGGATCGGACTGGTGGCTTACTCCGGAGAGGCTTTTACAAAAGTTCCGGTAACCTCCGACCATCAGGTGGTTGTGGATGAATTAAACAGTTTGAATCCACTGGAATTACAGCCTGGAACAGCCATTGGTGAAGGCTTGTCTGTTGCCGTTAATCATTTGAAGAACAGCAAAGCAAAAAGCAAGATTATCATTCTGATGACGGATGGGGTCAATACCATAGAAAACGCGATGCCGCCTGCCATTGCAGCGGAACTTGCCAAGAATAACGGAATTAAAGTCTATGCCATCGGGATCGGAACCAACGGATATGCCCTGATGCCTACGCAGCAGGATATTTTCGGGGACCTGGTCTTTACGGAAGCCGAAGTAAAAATAGACGAACCGGTTTTGAAGGAAGTAGCCCAGATGACGGGTGGAAAATACTTCAGGGCAACTTCCAACAGCAGCCTGGAAGAAGTATATGATGAAATTAACCAGCTGGAGAAATCCGATGTGAAAGTAGCCAAGCTCTTCAATTACCAGGAATATTTTAAGATCTTCCTTTGGGTGGCGTTGGGTTTGCTTTGCCTGGATGCTTTGCTGAGATGGGTGTTTTATAAAATTTTAAGCTAATGGATTGGTATTTAGGAAATTATTGGTATTTGTTGTTGCTGCTGCTTTTGCCGCTGTTAGCTGCCTTTCTGATCCGTTATCTGAAATGGAAAAAAAAGAAAAGAGTCCTTTTTGCAGACAGCCAGTTTCATGAGCATCTGTTTGAAAAAAAATCGGGTTTCACAAAATTTTTTCCTGGTTTGTATTTATTGGCAATTCTGTTTCTAATTTTTTCGATCATTGATTTACTGAGCGGTTCGGAAGAAATTAAAACCAACCAGAAACTGAACAATGTTATTTTCATGATGGATGTTTCCAATTCCATGAATGCGGAAGATATTAATCCTAGCCGTCTGACTGAAGCAAAAAACCTGATGCTTCAGACCATGCAGAAAATGAAAAACGATAAAGTGGGAATTGTGATTTTTGCAGGACAGGCAACGTCCATCATGCCGTTAACCACCGATTACGGCTCAGCAGAAACCTATATCGGCGGTATTGAAACGAACTCGATGCAGATTCAGGGAACCGATTTTTTGAATGCAATGAAGGTAGCTGTTGAAAAATTTAAAAATGTAAGCAAAGACGGACGGAAAGTCGTTCTGCTGAGCGATGGGGAAGATAATGAAGGAAATGATGATGCGGCAATCCGCCTAGCCAAAAAAGAAGGAATTATGATTACTTCTGTCGGTATCGGAACGGAAGAAGGAGCCCCGGTACCGGAATATGTTTTCGGTCAGCTGATGGGATATAAAAGCGATATGAACGGGCAGACCGTTATTTCCAAAAGACAGACGGAAGCCCTCCGAAAAATGGCCGATGCCACCGGCGGAACCTATATTGACGGTAACAATATTAACGAGGCACCTGACCGGATTCTGGATGCACTGAAAAAGAAAACGGGATCATCTGAAACCATTGTAAAATCGCAGAATGCCAACCATTATTACCAGTATTTCCTTGCAGTTTCCCTGTTTTTCTTCTTTCTGATTTATATTTTTAATCCCAAAAGAGATTTTAATCTGTAAACAGGATGATCATTGTCTCAGTTTCAGCTAATTACTTTAACCTAGTTTTAACAAACAAGACGATGTTTATTAACATATAAAGGAATAATTTTGCACTTAATGAATACTAAAATCATTTTTTTGTCGTTTATTACCGCTTTCCTCTGCTCAGGTTTCCTGTTTGGGCAGGAAAAATACCGTACACTGGTGTATGAGGGAAACGAAAAATTCAACGGCAAAGATTATGATGGTGCGTCGGTAAAATATCTGGAAGCCATCCGGAAGAACAGCAAAGATTTTACAGGCCACTATAATTTAGGAAACGCCTTATATAAAAGCAAAAAATACGAAGAGGCAAAAGCGGAATTCGAGACAGCGCAAAAGCTGGCTCAGACTCTTCCGGATAAAGCGGCAGCCCTCCATAATTTAGGGAATACCTATATGCAGATGAAGAAGCCGGAAAAAGCGGCAGAGATCTACAGGCAATCCCTTAAACAAAATCCTTACAGCGAGGCAACAAGAAAAAATTACGAAATAGCCAAGCTGAAAGAGAAAGAAAACCAGCAGAAGCAACAGCAGAAGAATAACTCCGGTAAAGGCGGCGGCGGTAAAGACCAGCAACAAAATGATGATCAGAAGGGCGGTTCTAAAGACCAGAAACAGGATCAGGGCCAGGGCCAGCAGAATCAGGGGAAAGGTCAAGGAAATGACCCTAACAAAAACCAGAACAATGAAGGGAAAATCCCGAAAGGCCTCGAAAATCAGATACTCAATAAAGTAAGCGATAAAGAAAAGGAAACCGCCAGAAGAATCTTAAACAAGAATTCTTATTCGATGCCCGAGAGCAACGAGAAAGATTGGTGATGCAGAACAGAATTATTTACATATTAATCCTTTTGACGTCCGTAATTTCTTACGGACAGGTAAACCTTACGGTAACGCCGGATAAGACCACCTACAATGGGAAAGATATTGTAAACCTGAGTATTGTTCTGGAAATATCCGGAAGTGAAAATAATCCGCAGACAAAACTGCGCTTGCCGGATTTCTCAAAATTCAACCTGATCGGCACCGGTTCTGTCAACAATGCGTTTATGGACCCGGAAACCAATACGGTGGTATCACAATCCGTTACCCGGCTTGCCCTTGAACCGAAACAGAAAGGAAAGCTGAAAATAGGATCGTTCCTGATCACCATCAACAATAAGATTTATAAAACCGAACCTTTTGAAATCCTGGTAAAGGATCTTGAAAAGAAAACGGCAGCAGCCAATACGTCCAAAGATGTCTACCTGAACATGGAAATCGAAGACCGTGATGTATACCAGGACCAGCCGACGATTGCCGTATTGAAGGTGTACTCTAAAAATATGGATAATCTGAGGAAGGTGAGAAACATTCATCTTCCCGAGCAGGAAAACCTGGATGTATTCCCCATCAGCTTCGCCAAATCAGAGATCGACCCTTCGGATAACGGAAGCATGGCTTCACAGATCTTAGCCGTTTTCATGGTATTTCCCAATGAGGCAGGTTATGTGGATATTCCGGGTGTTTCCGCTTCCCTGAATTCTTATTCTCATAAGGAGAAGATTGTTTCCAATAAAGTAAAGATCAATGTAAAAAAGCTTCCTGAAGGTTCTCCCGAATGTTTTAAAAATGCTGTCGGAAACTTCAATGTAAGCGTTGCCAATATTTCCAAAGAAAAGGTTGAGGTTAAAAAACCGATCAATGTATTGGTAAAAGTAACCGGAGAAGGAAATCTTAAAAGCATGGATCTTCCGAAAATTGCGGCTTCTCCCGATTATGAAGTTTTTGCTCCTAAGATTACATCAAGGGTGCTGATAGGAACTGAAGGAATGAAAGGGGAGGTGCTGGCCAATTATCTTGTGATTCCTAAAAAGTCAGGCGAAATTACCATCAGGACGGAGCATTTTGCATTTTTTGATCCGTCAAACAAAGAGTATGTGGATCTGGGTGAGCAGTCTTTGGCGGTGAATGCTTTTTCCCACGATCAGATTCTCGAGTCGCGCACTACCGTTGAAAAAGTAAACGAATATACCAATACGTTTCTGGAAACCGTAAATACGCCTGTTCTGAAAACAACCTCCCTGAAGGTAAAGGAAAAAAGCAAGTTTCACTGGAATATCCTTTTTACCAATATTGCTATTCTTTTAGGACTTTTCATTGTTTATCTTCTATTTAAAACATGGCAAAGAAAAAACCGATCTGTTAAAGAAACGGCAACTCCGAAAACAATAGGATCCGTCGAGGAAACCGAAAGGGAAATCAGGGAAAGCCAGAAAACGGATATCAACGATTATTTCAGTTATCTGGAAAATCTGAAGGACCATTCTGACTATGATAAGTTTTTCCGGACTTTTGATGAACTGGACGGAGAGACGAAAAAGCAGTATGCAGACGGATCTGCCGGCGATTTCAGTCAGACACTCGAGAATAATTACGGACCTGCTGTTGCTGAAGAATACAGAAGCCTGATCCAGAAGGCACAGATTGAAAAGTATGCGCCGGTAAAATCTCCGGAAGCGATGGATGAACTTTTGACGGCGATTGTTAATTTGTATTCAAGAATTAGCAAATAATCGATTTATTTTCATATTTTTGCGAAATTCTTAAAAACAAATAGATGGAAATTTTTAATCATTTTTCTATTAAAGAAATCGTCACCTGTTTCATGGTGCTTTTTGCCGTGATTGATATCATCGGTTCTATCCCGATTGTGGTAAGCCTTCAGCAGAAGTACGGACAGATTGAAGCTGAAAAAGCGACAATGACCGCCGGAGCCATTATGTTGGTTTTCCTTTTTGTAGGGAATAAAATCCTTAAGTTTATCGGAGTGGATGTTAATTCATTTGCCATTGCAGGTGCTTTCGTTATTTTTATCATTGCCCTGGAAATGATTCTGGGTATCGAGATCAATAAAACCTCCGAAGTGAAGGCGGCTTCCATTGTTCCGATTGCGTTTCCTCTGGTAGCAGGTGCCGGGACATTAACGACTACACTGTCCCTGAAAGCTGAATTTCATGATATTAATATTATTTTTGGAATTATTCTCAATACAATTTTCGTATATTTGGTGCTGAAATCGGCGACCTGGCTGGAGCGGAAAATGGGGGATGCCACATTGGCCATTTTACAGAAGGTTTTCGGGATTATCCTGCTGGCGATTTCAATTAAATTATTTACGGCAAACTTTGCACAATTGGTGCAGAATTATATAAATTTTTAAGAATCATGCAGAAGTTTTATAAAGTATTTTTGGTAGTGTTTATCGTATTTATCGCGATTAATGTGTATGCCCTGGACTGGCAGTCGGATATGCTGTCGGAAGACAATTCGAAGTTTGTGTTTTCCATTGCTTCGGCAGTTATCGGCCTGATGTTGCTTTTTGTAATGAATACCTGGAGCAAAATCGGTGTAAGAAAATAATTAAAAGATTATAGATCATTATAGGCCTCTTTCAGCTTTGGAAGAGGTTTTTCTGTTTTTTAAGGATTTATACAGATGATTAGGTGAGAGGCTGGAAGCTGGGTGAGGGAAGCTGGAAGTCTTTGAGTATATTTTCACAGATGATAATGTGACTTTGGCTCCGCTCAGCCACCGGATTATTATACCGGTCCGGATCAATAGAATCATTTGCCATAATGTTTCAGAAATTTAATTATAAAACCACCAGATTTTTCAGCACCGCTTCGGATTTCAGCTCGGTTTCAATCCATTCTTTTTCCGGGCTGCTTTGGGCAGTAATCCCGCCGCCGACGAATACATGAACGGAATCCTGATAAAGCCTGGCACACCGGAGGTTAACAAAATACTGAACCGTCTCTTCGGTTTCAATTTTAATATAACCGGCATACAGCTCCCGGGGATACTTTTCAAGCTTCTGGATGCTTTCCTTACAGAATTCTTTCGGAATGCCGCAGACCGCAGGGGTGGGATGAAGTTCCTGAATAATGGCATCAAGATCTTCCGGCCGTATCTTTGCCCTGAAATCGGTACGGAGATGTTTGATGTTCCCTGAAATATGGTCATAGGTCCCGGATTCATCAATATTTTCGGAATACTTTTTTAAAATATTCCTGATGTATAAGGTAACGGGCTTTTGCTCTTCGATTTCCTTGTCTGACCAGCTGTCCGAAACCGGCAGCGTTCCCG
>JAKOOG010000105.1 GCA_022701545.1 Weeksellaceae bacterium
TTCTACTTTTCCATCTGCGGTAAGGATGGCTTCCGCCCTTCCTAAAAGCCGGTTGGCATCCCACATTCCGGTAGCCATCCCGTAGCCTACCAGCTTGTTTCCGCGCTTCATACTGCGGGGAACCGGATTCCGCTGGTCCCATCCGAACTGCCTGGCGCCCCGGAGGTAACATTCTTTAAGCTCCTTACTGGAATATTCTTTCTCACTACTCTGGTCGATCATTGAATAATTGATAAGCCTCAGCTCTACCGGATCGATGTTCAGCTCATAAGCAATTTCATCCATGGTTACTTCAATGGCGTGCATCCCCGTACTTCCGCCGGGCGCCCTCATGTCCAGCGGGCTGTAGACATCCAAAGGAACTATTTTGTGTTTCAGCAGGGTATTTTCGGCAGGATACAGCATGTTGGCCCAGTTAACCACAATTTCCACATAGTCTTCAAACTGCGAGGTTTCGCCGGTCGCTTCGTGGAATATGGCATTTACTTTCCCGTTTTCATCTGCCCCGAATTTGGTATGCTGCAAGGTTGGCGGACGGTGGCCGATCATGTACATCTGCGAGCGGTCCAGGGTTACCCTTACATTTCTTTTTAAATGCAGCGAAGCCATCACCGCCATAAACAGCTGATGCTGCGGGCGCAGGCCGGAACCGAAGCCACCGCCCACAAACGGGGAAATAACCTGGACATTTTTCATTTTAAGCCCGAAAACATTGGCCACATACATCTGGGAATTGATTGTTCCCTGGGTCTTATCGTAAATTTTCAATTTGTCTTCGCCTTCATAAATTACGGTGGATGCAAAAAGCTCCATCGGATTATGATGCTCCGTGCCATGGCTGAATTTGCTGTCCATTTTCACAAAAGATTCTTTATAGACGGCATCAAAATCGCCTTTTGGTTTTGGCGGAGGTGGTTTTAGCAAAGAAGCAAGGCCTTTTTTCGGATCACGGGCTTCTTCAAGATTGGCGGCCATTTCCGTGGTAAAGCCTTCCGTTTCGTATTCTACTTTAATTTTGGCAGCGGCATACCTGGCCATTTCAAAAGTTTCGGCAACAACCAAGGCAATCGGCTGCCCGTTATAACGGATGATGTTATCTTTCAAAGGTTTGAAAACCGTTCCCGGGGGAGCGTCCATGTCTGCATACTGGAAATCGAACCAGGCCGTGGAAGGCCGGTTTTCATGGGTTAAAATCTCAACAATGCCTTCCAGGTCTTTTACTCCGGAAGTATCAATGCTTTTAATTTTTCCTTTGGTAACGGTGCTGTTGACCACATAGCCGTACAAAAGCCCGTCTACATTGTAATCACCGGCATATTTTGCACTGCCCGTCACTTTCAGAGCGCCTTCCAGGCGGTGGTGCGGCTGTCCTATCGATGGTAAATTTTTCATAAATAATTTTTGGGGTTGGTGTTTGGATGATTACAAAGAAGGTTTTGCACCCGGTCTTTGGGTTTCAGGTTCCAGGGCCATCATGCAGTTCCGGATAATGGCTTTTTTGGCAAGGTTAATTTTGAAGCGGTTGTGCTTAAAACCCTGTGCTTCTGCTAAGATAAGATCGGCAGCATGGGCAAAGTGTTCTCTGGAAGGTGTTTTCCCTTTCAGATATTCTTCCGCTTCATCATTACGCCAAGGCTTGTGCGCGACACCGCCTAAAGCGATTCTTGCTTCGGTGATCATCTGTCCTTCAATTTTAAAAGCTGTGGCCACTGAAACCAGCGCAAAAGCATAAGAACTTCGGTCCCTTAATTTCAGATACGAATAATACTGAGAAAAGTCTTCAGCAGGCAGTTCGATCCCGGTGATGATCTCGCCCTGTTTCAGGTTGTTGTCGATTTCCGGAGTATCTCCCGGCAGCCGGTGAAAATCTTCAAAAGCAATCTGCCTTTCCCCTTCTTGTCCGTTCACGTGAACTGTTGCATTCAGGGCTGCCAGTGCGACACACATATCGGAAGGAAATACCGCGATGCAGTCCTGCGAATGGCCGAGAACCGCATGGATGCGGTTGTAGCCTTTAACGGCGGGGCATCCTGATCCGGGTTCTCTTTTGTTGCAGGGAACGGAGTGATCATAAAAATAATAGCATCGTGTTTTCTGCAGCAGGTTGCCGCCGTTGGTGGCCATATTTCTGATCTGCCCGGAAGCTCCGGCCAGAATAGTTTTCGAAAGTAAAGGATATTTTTTTTCAATAACCGGATGATAAGCGGTAGCCGCGTTGGTCATCAAAGCGCCCAGACGGACATTTCCATTTTCCGTTTCGGACAGCTCATCCATTCCCGGAATTCCGTTGATGTCGACCAGTGTATCTGCTTCTACGACAAAATACTTCATCAGGTCGACGATGTTCGTGCCGCCTGCAATGGCTTTATTGTGCGGATTACTGTTCAGCAATGCCGAGGTATCAGATACCTCTTTTGTTTTAGTATAGGAAAAATTGTTCATTCTGCTTCGTTTTTTACTGCCATGATGGCATTGATAATTCCTCTGTTGGCCCCGCAGCGGCAAAGGTTTCCGCTCATCAGATCCTGTACGTCTTCCCTGGTTTTTGCTTTGCCTTCTTCCAGGAGTCCAACGGCACTGCAGATCTGTCCCGGTGTACAATAGCCGCACTGGAACGCATCATGTTCGATAAATGCCTTCTGTAACGGGTGTAAATGATCCGGG
>JAKOOG010000106.1 GCA_022701545.1 Weeksellaceae bacterium
CTTCTTTCTCTGTCTCCTTCAGGTCTTCTTTGTCCTTCGGATCTTCTCTGGCCTTCCGGTCGGTTCGGTCTGTCGGAACGCTCAGGTCTGTCGGAACGTTCAGGTCTTCCCTGCTGTCCTTCCGGTCTTGGAGGTCTCGGCAACAATACCTTTCTTGAAAGCTTCATCTTCTTACGGTCATCGTAGCCCATAAATTTCACTTCCACTTCATCGCCTTCGCTGTAAGGAACAGTATCCAGACGCGACCATTCGATCTCGGAAATGTGAAGAAGTCCTTCGGTACCTTTGGCAATCGCTACGAAAGCGCCGAAGTCCATTACTTTCACTACCCTGCCGTTGTACACTTCTCCCACTACCGGTACGAAAGTAATCTCGTTGATCTTCGCAATCGCTTCATTGATTTTATCTCTGCTGACCCCGGAAATTTCGATTCTTCCGATTTCGCCGATTTCTTCAATGGCGATAACGGTATCAGTATCCTTCTGCATCTGCTGGATGATTTTCCCTCCAGGCCCGATTACGGCACCGATGAAATCTTTAGGGATTTCCATCATCACCATTTTCGGAGCGTGCGGTTTCACATCCGCTCTCGGTTCGGCAATCGTTTCCGTGATTTTATTTAAGATATGAAGTCTGCCTTCTTTAGCCTGTAAAAGGGCTTTCTCCATAATATCCATGGATAGTCCCTGGATTTTGATATCCATCTGGCAGGCGGTAATCCCGTCTGCTGTTCCGGTTACTTTAAAGTCCATGTCGCCCAGGTGATCTTCATCCCCTAAGATATCGGACAGTACGGTAAAGTTTCCTGTTTTCGTATCGGTTACCAATCCCATAGCAATTCCGGAAACCGGTTTTGCGATCTGTACACCGGCATCCATCAGGGCCAGGGTTCCCGCACAAACGGTAGCCATCGATGATGAACCATTGGATTCAAGGATATCGGAAACGATTCTGATCGTGTATGGGTTTTCTTCTGGAATCATGTTGGCCAAAGCCCTCTGAGCCAGGTTCCCGTGTCCTACTTCCCTTCTTGAAGTCCCTCTTAAAGGTCTTGCTTCACCGGTTGAGAACGGAGGGAAATTATAATGCAAGAAGAATCTTTCGTCGTAATTTACCATAACGCTGTCCACCATGTTGGCATCCTTAACGGAACCTAATGTTACGGCCGTTAAAGACTGGGTTTCCCCTCTGGTGAAAATTGCGGAACCGTGGGCTCCCGGTAAATAATCGATTTCGCTCCAGATCGGTCTGATGGTTTCAGGATCACGCCCGTCCAGACGGATCTTATCATTCAGGATCATCTGGCGCATCGCCTCTTTTTCCACATCGTGGTAATAGACTTTAGCGAAAGGGGTTACTCTTTCAAGCTCTTCGGCATCTTCTACATACTGGGCAAGGAATTCAGCCAGCACCGCTTTGAACTTTTCGCCTCTTTCCTCTTTTCCTGAAGGGGTTTTGGCTACTTCGTATACTTTATCATACGTTTCTTTCCACACTTTCTCACGGATCGCTTCGTCGTGGTTTTCGTGGTTGTATTCTCTCTTAGGGAAAGATTTTCCTACTTTCTCAGCCAGCCTTTCCTGGGCTTCCACCTGCTTCTTGATTTCGGCGTGAGCGAAAGTAATGGCTTCCAGCATTTCCTGCTCGGAGATTTCTTTCATCTCTCCTTCCACCATAACGATAGAATCTTTGGTTGCTCCCACCATGATATCCAGGTCGGAATCTTTAAGATCCGCATAGTTCGGGTTAACGGAAAGTTCACCGTTGATTCTTACCACCCTTACTTCAGACATCGGTCCGTTGAAAGGAATATCGGTAATGGCAATCGCTGAAGATGCCGCAAGACCGGCAAGGTCATCCGGAATCGACTGTCCGTCGTAAGAGATCAGGGAAATCATCACCTGAACTTCCGCGTGAAAATCTTCCGGGAATAAAGGTCTTAATACCCGGTCTACCAAACGCATCGTCAGGATCTCCTGATCGGAAGGACGCGCTTCTCTTCTGAAAAAGTTCCCGGGGATTTTACCGCCGGCGTAAAACTTCTCTCTGTAATCTACCGTTAACGGTAAAAAATCCACTCCTGGATTTGCTTCTTTGTTGGCTACAACCGTTGCTAAAAGCATGGTTCCGCCCATTTTTACGACAACAGATCCGTCAGCCTGCTTGGCCAGCTTTCCTGTTTCAATGGTGATTTCTCTGCCGTCTGCAAGAGTAATCAGCTCTGTAATTGCTTGAGGTACACTCATAAATTGTTTTGTGTTGCGCTCCGTATTGAGCACTTTTAATGATTATATTTCGTCTAAATTCAGCTGCAAATTTACTGTAATTATTTGGAAAAAGCACGCCTTGTATTTAAAATCCACAAAAGACGGCCGGATTGCTTATCAATTATATCAGGTCTTATCACTGAATTTCTGCAGACTGAAATAAATTCAGCCTCAAAAATCCGACAGAGGATTTAAGATGTTTTGCGTGATAAAGCACAGCCTGAAAGAAAAAGGATCTCTTTTTTCAGATTACCTATTTCGTTTGCAGCAAACAAACATAAAAAAAAGCAACCTCTTCCGAAGTTGCTTTATTTGAAAATCTTTGCAGATTATTTTCTTAAACCTAGTTCAGCGATGATCGCTCTGTATCTTGTAATATCTTTTTTCTTAAGATAATCCAAAAGGCTTTTTCTTTTACCTACCAGTTTCACCAATGATCTTTCGGTATTGAAGTCATGACGATTTGCCTTCAAGTGCTGAGATAAATGGTTGATTCTGAAAGTAAAAAGAGCTACCTGTCCTTCAGCGCTTCCTGTGTCCTGTGCAGATTTTCCGTGTTTTGCGAAAATTTCTGCTTTTTTTTCTGTTGTTAAGTACATTCCAATATTGTTTAATGATTATTATGTAACGGCTGCAAAAGTACGGTTTATTTTTGAATCTGCCAACATTATCGATTTCATTTATGGGCATCCATAGAGAAAAATGTTAAAAATATCTTAAAAAGATGATGTAATGCTGAGAAAAGGCAGTAATTTTGCATGGTAATTAATGATGGGAAAAAAAATAACTTTTATCATATGTACCGGACTCCTTTTTGGGGGTGCTCTGCTCCTGAACGCACAGAAATTCACCAGCGAAAAGGTCAACAAAGTCCTGTATTTCAATCCTGAGGTAGAACCTGATATCGAAGAAATCAAGGAACCTACCAATACGGCTTTCTTCAGTGCCGTTTCCGATAATTTAAGCGAAAGGAAAAACCGGATGCTTAAAACGGAAACCCAGATTTCTTTCGACAGCATCGACCAGAAGACCATCGCAGATTACTGTCTGAACAATGATGCCGATTTTGCCATTGTTCCCAAAGTAAAATATTTCAAAGTCGGATTCGGGAAATATGTATTCTCCAACCAGGTGGTGGTAAGCATGAAACTTTTTGATGCCCAGGGAAACCTCCTTACCGAAACGGATTATGATACCTACAAAAAGAATATGCGCCTGCTGGGCTCAACGGTAAACTCCGTAAAGATCGGCACCAACGGAGCCATCAAAGGGATTCTAAAGCAATTCAGGAAAACCAAACATTCTTCAGATACCGGATTTTAAAAGCCGGCCGTCACTTTTCATATCATCAGATATGACTTTTATTCAATAAGCCTCATTATTCTTACCTTTTTTCTTTCGATATCATTGTTTTTAAAATAAAACTATGCATCTCATTGAATTTCATTAATTTAAATTCATCAAATAGTGAATAATTAAAAATATTTTATTAATTTCGGGATAACAATTCATTCAAACTATCTCAATAGAAATTTCTTAAGCACCGGTATTTTAATACCAGTGCTTTTTTTGTTTAAAATATAAAGCAGCAGCCGCACTTCATTCATAAGCAATCGATTACCATAAAATATTTTTCATTTAATGGTGATTAATTTAAAATTTTCGTGTATATTTAGTCACCTTAAAATCCATTTCATATGAAAAATACCCATTTAAAAAAGCTTACCCGGAAAGAACAGGGAAAAATCAACGGAGGAACACTGAAGAAATGCCAGGACCATTATGAATGTCCGGGAGGTTCTTGCTGCCAGAATGTCTGCGTTCATTATAATTGCCCTGCAGTCTAATAAATCACTTAAAATATATGCTATGAAAAATCTAAAGAGACTCACAAGAAAAGAACAGGAAACAATCAACGGTGCAGGATCGGCGAGATGCACCAGCCACGGTCAGTGCTTCGGCGGATGGTGCTGCAGCGGAAGGTGTGTACCCTATGCCTGTATTGAGGAATAAGTTTTTATCATTCGGCTAAATTTCATAAGCATCCGGCTCCGGGTGCTTTTTGTTTTAACCGGTAAAAAGTTTAATTAATCCTTAAATTTTCCACTTCGTTCGCCAATTTTAAAAAATTGAATTATTTTTGCATTACCGTAAAAAATCACGTTTTGAATTCTAAAGACGAACTTATATTCAATCCTGAAGATATTGCCGAGACCCTCAGTGAACTTCACGCTGACGAAAGGCTCCTGGCATTCCTGAAAGTTCCGAAAGAATACAAAGCGGAAGTTTTCTCTCACCTGGATCCCGATTTTCAGGAAGAAACCATCCGGAGCATCGGCAGCGACGAAGTTTCGGAGATCCTGAATGCGATGACCCCGGATGACCGGACGGCCCTGTTCGAAGATTTTCCGGATGAACTTATCAAATATTCCATCAACCACCTAAACCCGCAGGAACGGAGAATTGCTTTAAAACTGTTGGGCTATGATTCCGATTCCATTGCCCGTCTGATGACGCCGTACTACATCCAGATCCGTAAGGAATGGACCATCAAACGATGCCTCCAGCAGATCAAAAAAGTAGGCAGCAAGGTGGAAACGATGAATTACCTTTATGTGGTTGACGAAAGAAACCGCCTGATCGACGATATTGCTTTGGGAAGCCTGCTGCTGGCAGAAGAAGACACGATGGTTGCGGAAATTACCGATAATCATTTCGTAGCGATTACTACTACAACGTCTAAGGAGGACGCCGTGCAGTATTTTGAGAAATATGACCGCGCGGCTCTTCCGATTATTACCGAAGCCGGTGTTTTGGTCGGCATCGTAACGATCGATGATATTCTGGACCAGATTGAACAGCAGAATACCGAGGACATTCAGAAGTTCGGGGGACTGGAAGCCCTTGATCTACCGTATACGCAGACTTCTCTTCTGGAAATGGTTAAAAAAAGAGGCATGTGGCTGATCATTCTGTTCTTTTCCGAAATGCTGACGGCATCTGCCATGGGTTATTTTGAAGAGGAAATCCAGAAAGCCGTGGTATTGGCTCTGTTTGTTCCGCTGATTATTTCCAGCGGCGGGAATTCGGGTTCCCAGGCTGCCACCCTGATTATCCGGGCGATGGCACTTCAGGAGATCGGTCTTAAAGACTGGTGGTACGTGATGCGAAAGGAGATTTTTACGGGCCTGCTGCTCGGCGGAATTTTAGGAGCCATCGGTTTCCTCCGGATTATGATCTGGCACCAGACCGGGCTTTTCGATTACGGGGTTTACTGGCCTTATGTCGGATTAAGCGTCGGGGTTTCCCTGGTGATGATCGTGCTTTGGGGAACGCTTTCCGGTTCTATGGTTCCCTTTATCCTTAAAAAATTAAAACTCGATCCTGCGACCTCTTCGGCCCCGTTTGTAGCCACTTTGGTAGACGTTACGGGACTGATCATTTATTTTTCGGTTGCAGGGCTTTTCTTAACGGGCAAACTTTTGTAATTTTAGACCTCCTCTAAAATATTATCATGAAAATAGTTTCTTTGGTTCCTTCGATCACGGAGGCTTTATTCGATTTGGGCTTAACGGAACATGAAGTTGTCGGAAGGACAAAATTCTGTATCCATCCGGCAGAAAAAGTAAAGCATGTTGCGGTGGTCGGCGGAACGAAAAATATTCATCCCGAAAAAATCAGATCCCTTCAGCCGGACCTTATTTTAGCCAATAAGGAAGAAAACGTCAAAGAGCAGGTGGAAGCTTTGATGGATGATTTCAAGGTCATCGTGACGAATGTAGAGACGGTTGAAGACAATTATTACCTACTGAAAAACCTTGGAAAACTCTTCAATCGGGAAGACCTGGCACAAGCTTTCAATCTGAAAATCTACGAGGTCCTGAACCGGTCTAAAATCGATTCAAAGTTGAACGCCGCTTATCTGATCTGGAACAATCCTTATATGACGATTGGTTCCGATACGTTTATCCATAAAATCCTGACTGAAATCGGTTTTGAAAATCTGTTTAAAGACCAAAAGCGTTATCCCGAAATTACCACTGAAGATTTAACGGGTGCCGATGTGATTATGCTCTCTTCCGAACCGTTTCCTTTTAAAGAAAAACATGTGGAACAGCTGAAAGCATTTTATCCCGAAAAGAAAATCATGATCGTGGACGGAGAAGCATTTTCGTGGTACGGAACGCACATCGCGAAGTGCGGGGATTATTTTAAAGAACTGATCCATGAAGTGAATTCCGAGGTGATCAAATAAAGACTGATGCCTTAGCCCGGATAGTAACGGTTACCCCACAGCAGGCGGGAGGCCTTGGCGGCTGGCGCGAGGAGTAAGAGTGGATAGCCGGAAACAGCTCCTTAAAAGCATGAGGGCTGATGACCTGGAGGGCATAGAAAACAGCTCCTGATCGTTCAGAAAACGGCGTAGAGAGCCTCAGCCACCATTCAGATCTTACATAAAAAACTCCGACTGTTGCTGTCGGAGTTGATATTTTTATTGAAAAACGGTTGTTACAAAATTTTGGAAACTTCGTTGCAAAGCCATTCCAGCAATTCGCGGTCTTCATCGGTAAAAGGATCGACGGTGTGGGAATCGATATCGATCTGGCCGATGTTCTGGCCGTCTTTAAAGATCGGCACCACGATTTCCGCTTTGGTATCGATGGAGCAGCTCAGGTAATTGCTTTCCTCATGCACATCGGGAACCACGAAGGTTTCGTTGGAAACGGCAACCTGTCCGCAAATCCCTTTTCCGTAAGGAATAATCGTATGGTCGGTAGGTGCTCCCACATAGGGGCCCAGTTTCAGTTCGTCCTTATCCCCATTTTTGAAATAGAACCCCGTCCAGTTGAAATAGGAGATTTCCTGGTCCAGCAGGTGACACACTTTTTCGAGTTTTTCTTCCGTATGATGTTTCGGACTTTCAAGAATCGAGGAAAGTCTTTTCTTTAATTCTGACATTGTATATATTGTTTTTAAGAGAATTGTTTCAGCGAAAGCTCTTCTTTGTAACCGAACATCCCGCGTTCCTTTATCATTTCCGCAACCCCTTCCGGAAGCTGGGTTTCCCAGCCCTTCATATTGCAGCCTATTTTCTTTAAAATATCTCTTGAATAAATTTCCAGGTACTCCGGGTTGTAGCTGGTGATGTCTACAATACGTTCGTTGTGCTTGAAATATTTATACAATTCCTTCAGGTTCTCCTCCACTTTCAATGTTGAAGAATCCAGCAGTTCGTGCGTTTCCGGATCTTTGTAAGGGTAAAGGTAGACCCTCAGCCCGTTTCTGAAAAATTTACCGAAAGCTTCCAGAATTCCTCCTGACAGATTCTTGTAATATTTCTCATCGAATACCATCAACAGGTTATTTACGCCCATGGCCACCCCGATATTTCCGCTGGTGTAGGAAGCAAAATAATCGATCAACCGGTAATATTCGGAGTAATTGGAAATGATTACCGTATAGCCCAGTTTACCCAGCACATCTACCCTGTCCAGGAAATCCCTTTCGTCGATATCACCGTCTGCACGGAGGTTGGAAATGGTGATTTCGATCAGGACTTCCGTAGTGTCGGGGCTGCAGGCCGAATCTTTCAGGAACATCTCCATCCCGTTTTTCAGCATGTCGATGTTTACCTTGGTTACCGGACGGAAGCTTCCTCTCACCGCAAAAATATTTTTCTTGTATAAAATATCTGCCGGCAGCATATTATTCCCTTCCGAATTGAAGATCACGGCATCGGTCATCCCGTGCTTTACCAGCTGTAGGGACATCAGCCTGTTGTCTACATATTCAAAGGCAGGACCGCTGAAATCGATCATATCGATCTCCAGGTTGTCCTTGGCCACTTCGTCATAAAGGGATTCTACTAAATTCCGGGGATTGTCGTAATAATGGAATGCCCCGAAGATCAGGTTTACTCCAAGATTCCCTAAGGTTTCCTGTTGCAGCGTTGCGTCATTTTCCTTGAATTTGACGTGAATAACAATTTCGTTATAATCTTCGTTCTCTTTTACCTGAAAACGGATGCCCACCCAGCCGTGGCCTTTTACGGTCTTATCAAAATTAATAGTCGTCACGGTATTGGCGTAGGAAAAAAACTTCCGGTTCGGGTTGTTTTCCCTGGAAATCCTCTCCTCGATCAGAGCGACTTCATAACGAAGCATTTTCCGAAGCCGGTTTTGGGTAACATACCTGTTTTTTACTTCTTTACCGTAGATCGCATCACTAAAATCTTTGTCGTAAGCCGACATCGCCTTGGCAATTGTACCGGAAGCCCCCCCTGCTCTAAAAAAATGCCGAACAGTCTCCTGCCCTGCTCCAATTTCTGCGAAAGTACCATAAATAGTAGGATCTAGATTAATTGTTAATGCTTTTTGTTTAGGAGTTAGTTTCTGATACATTAGGACATTAAATTTTTCGTAAATTTACCAAAATTAAACCAACCTCAAAAGAAATGAAGTTGAAATTTTTAGG
>JAKOOG010000113.1 GCA_022701545.1 Weeksellaceae bacterium
CTTTTGAAAGGGAGCCGGGACCGGAGGAAACCGCTGTATTTGTAACGGGCATTTTCCTTCGTTCTTCAATAATATCCTGTCCAGCATACGGTTCAACAGCTCTGATCAGGACACATTTAGGATCATCGCTGCCGGAAACCACAACGTTCAGAAGATGATGAATGCCATAGCAGAGATAGACATATGCAAAACCTCCGGGGCCGTACATAATCCCGGTTCTTGCCGTCCGGCGGTTGCCGAAAGCATGGGAAGCTTTGTCATCACTGCCGAAGTAAGCCTCCGTTTCGGTAATGAGCCCAGCAGTAACCTGTCCGTCTTTGTTCGTATACAATACTTTGCCCAGCAAGTCTTTGGCAAGGAATTCGACATCAGGATTCTGATAATACGAAGGTTTCAGTTTTCGGTTCATTTTGATTTAAATTAAAAAATGACTTTAATGAAAAAAATATGCCTCGACATCATTAAGTGCAGAAAATGAAACTGTAATCAGTTTTAAGCAACACTGTACATTTTGCTGTACTTTAATGGATAGGGTTTGTTATTTTAAAGGCATTAAAAATGTATTGCCGAGACTGTAAGCTGCACCACATCTATGATGGCATTCTGAGATAATCCGCCGGAAAAATCCCTTAAAACAATGAATCTTTCTGCTTTGTAAAATATGATAAGGCTGTTAAATGGGGATAATATATCTTCCTGTAAATGAGGGATCAACACAAAAGGCAAGTAATTTTTAATCCATTTTATTTTTTTACTAAACAGCATTTGCGTAATTTTATACTCCGTATAATAGAATTCATATGAATAACGATAAAATGGAAAGATATAATTACGGGATGATCGGACTCGGCGTGATGGGAAGAAACCTTCTTTACAACATCGCAGAAAATGGTTTTTCAATCGCAGGATTCGATCTTGATACTGAAAAAGTACGTGAATTGCATGAAGGGGCAACACCGGAAATGCATATTAAAGGAATCGGCTCCCTTGAAGATTTCACAGCCGCACTGGAAACCCCAAGAAAAATTATTTTAATGGTTCCTGCCGGAAAACCGGTAGATGCCGTTCTGGAAAATATTACACCGCTTCTGAGCGAAGGGGATATCGTGATTGATGCGGGAAATTCCTATTTCAGAGACACCGAGAGGCGCATTGCCGATCTGGCATCCAAAAAACTTCATTTTATGGGAATGGGGGTGTCCGGAGGTGAAAAAGGGGCGAGAAAAGGACCGAGCATTATGCCGGGCGGTGACCTGGAAGCCTTTAACCTTTTGAAGCCAATGCTGGAATCGATCGCTGCAAAAGTGGATGGAGAAGCTTGTACCGCATACATGGGGAAAAGCTCTGCCGGAAATTACGTAAAGATGGTTCATAACGGAATTGAATATGCCATTATGCAGCTCATCAGTGAAGCGTATGACCTTCTTAAGAAGGGAGCCGGCCTGAACAACGACGAGCTTTATGAAGTGTTCAGAGACTGGAACAACGGGGAAATGAATTCCTTCCTGATTGAAATCACACGGGATATTTTCCAGCAGAAAGATGAATTGGCAGACGGTTATTTAGTAGACCATATCCTGGACAAAGCCGGCGCAAAAGGAACCGGAAAATGGACTTCCGAGCAGGCGATGGAAATCGGCGTTTCCATCCCGACCATCGACATTGCCGTTACCTCAAGGATTTTATCGGCTTATAAAGACGAAAGGATCAAAGCTTCCCAATTATATACGGATAAAGAAGTCAGGACACCCGAAAATAAAGAACTGTTCATTAAGGAAGTTGGTGATGCTTTATATCTTGCTACCCTGATCAGCTATGCGCAAGGACTTGCCCTGCTGGTAAAAGCTTCCGAAGAATACCGTTTCGACATTCCTCTGAAAGATGTCGTGAAAATCTGGAGAGGCGGCTGTATCATCCGTTCTTTATTATTGGAGAAATTCTATTCGGCTTATACCAAAAACGACCGCTTAAGCAATATCCTGCTGGACGATGAAATATCCCAAATCGTAAAATCAAAAATCAAATCTTTACGTAATACCGCAGCCTATGCCGTTTCCAACGGTATTTCAAGCCTTGGCATCCAGACGGCTTTAGGTTATTTTGATGCCTATATCACGGAATCCCTTCCGGTGAACCTGATCCAGGCCCAAAGGGATTATTTCGGAGCGCATACCTATCAGAGAATCGACCGGGAAGGTATTTTCCATACTTCATGGGAGAGTGTAAACAATTAAATTCAGGTAACAGAAAATGAACGACCATAAAAAATTGCAGCCGACGACCATCATCATCTTCGGGGCTACGGGAGACCTGGCCAAGAGAAAGCTTTTTCCTGCATTTTATAATTTATACATCGACGGAAGAATGCCCAAA
Organism: Weeksellaceae bacterium; assembly: GCA_022701545.1. Taxonomy (GTDB): domain Bacteria; phylum Bacteroidota; class Bacteroidia; order Flavobacteriales; family Weeksellaceae; genus Chryseobacterium. The sequence continues at coordinate 2,374 of JAKOOG010000113.1, forward strand.
GGCTTCAATATTGTAGCCTTGGGAAGATCGGAGAATACCGACGAAAGTTTTAAAAGCTATATTAAGGAAAACCTTGAAAATTTTTCAAGAAAGAAGGTAACTTCGCAGGATTGGGCGGGTTTCCAGGCACACATTACGTATTTCCAGCATCAGCTTGATCAGGAGAGTTCGTATCAGAGCCTTCAGCAGAAGCTCAACAGCCTGGATGAAATATACGGAATCCGGGGAAACCGGCTTTTCTACCTGTCCATCGGCCCGAATTTCGTAGCCACGATTTCCAACCATATCAAAAGTTCATCGCTGGCATCGGATCCTGAAAAAGACCGGATCATCATCGAAAAACCTTTCGGACACGATAAGCAGTCGGCAATTGAGCTGAACAGCCTTCTGGCAGAAACCTTCGAGGAAGAGCAGATCTACCGCATCGACCATTATCTGGGGAAAGAAACGGTACAGAATATCCTGGCATTCAGATTCGGGAATTCTATTTTCGAACCTTTATGGGATTACAAACACATCGAATCGATACAGATTACCGTTGCTGAAGAAGTCGGCGTGGAAACACGGGGAAGCTTTTACGAGCAGACCGGAGCCCTAAGGGATATGATCCAGAACCACCTGCTCCAGATTCTCTGTATGGTGGCCATGGAACCGCCGGTTTCCCTGGAAGCGGGAGAGATCAGGGACCGTAAAGTGGACGTCCTGAAATCCATCCGCAGGATTACCCCGGATAAAGTGGATCATTATGCGGTAAGAGGGCAGTACGGAAAAGGTACGGTAAACGGGGTGGAAGTAAAAGGGTACCGTCAGGAAGACGGCATTGCCCCGAACTCCAATACGGAAACTTTTGCCGCCGTAAAATTTTATCTGGATAACGAAAGATGGCAAGGGGTTCCTTTTTATGTACGGACCGGGAAAAAAATGAAAGAAAAGCATTCTTACATTACCATCCAGTTTAAGCCGCTTCCGCATTCCACGTTTTCTGACAGTGAACAGCACCTGTCTGCGAACCGGCTGATCATCAATATTCAGCCTTTAATGGATATCAGGCTGCAGTTTATGACGAAAAAACCCGGCCTGTCTTTGGTACTGAAACCTGTGGAAATGATCTTTGATAATTTTGCCTGCCAGGAAGATACGCCGGAAGCTTATGAAACCTTATTGCTGGACGCCCTGATGGGTGACCTGACGCTGTTCATGCGTTCTGACCAGGTGGAAGAGGCGTGGGATGTGGTAAAAACCATACAGGAAGCCTGGGAAAACAGCAAAGACGTATTTTTCCCGAATTACGAAGCCGGAACCTGGGGGCCGAAGGACAGCATCAGCCTGGTAGAAAGACAGGGGCACAATTGGGTGTGAAACAATGATTTAAACAGAGAAGAAATGGATATTACCGTATTTGAAGATTTAGATACTTTATATAAAAAAGCAGCCGATACTTTTGTGGAGCTTGCCGGAAAGTCGATTGCTAAAAAAGACCGTTTTGCCGTAGCGTTAAGCGGAGGTTCTTCCCCGAAAGCCATATTCAGCTTATTGGCAACCGGGGAATATTCGCAGCAAGTAGAATGGAACAAAGTTTATTTTTTCTGGGTAGACGAACGTTGGGTGCCTTTGGAAGATGAAAAAAGCAACGCCAAAATGACTTTTGAAACCCTATTGCACAGGGTTCCCGTAAACGGAGACCAGATTTTCCCGATGTATAAGGAAGGAATAGAGCCTGAAGATTATGCAAAGGAATACGAAAAGCAGATCCGGAATGTTCTGGGGGAAGAAGGGGTTTTCGACTTTATTCTTTTGGGAATGGGCGATGACGGACACACCGCGTCTTTGTTTCCGGGAGAAAAGGTTTTGGATGAAAAGGAAAAATGGGTGGATGCCTATTACCTGAAACCTCAGGAAATGTTCAGGATTACCCTGACGGCGCCGATTATCAACAAAGCAGAACATATTCTGGTGGTAGCGTTCGGGGAATCGAAAAAGCATGCGCTGAATGAAGTGGTGAACGGGGAGTACAATCCTCAGCTTTATCCGCTGCAGCTGATCCGTCCGAAAGATGGCTTTATGTTTTTTACCGATGAAAAAGCCAGAGGATAATAAAATCTGAAACAAAAAATAAATAAAAAAGCACCGTCAGTTGGCGGTGCTTTTTTATGAACTTATTGAAGAACAGTTGTTGAAGATTAAACTGTAAGCTGACAGGTTTTCTACTTACTGCCCAATTACGTTTTTTGCTGCAATGAATAAATGGTATTAGGAACTGATGAAGATCTTATTATGCTCTAACCTAAACAATTTTCGGCACGACTTTTTGAATCTACCAGAAATGAAGCAGATATAGCCCAAATTTAAACTTTGAACCATAAACATTAAACCTAAACCTTAAATCAAAAAAAATGAGGCACCTCTTTTTCCGTGATTACAAAAAAGAAATGCCTCAAAAAAATAACTGTACGTAAAATTTTATCCCGGTATCATCCGGAATGTCTATATAAAAATAGTATATATGTAAGAAATATATCTCAACTTTATTTCAGAGGGATGATCTTATTAAAGACATTCCCGTTTTCTTCAACCCTGATGATGTAGTTGGATGAAGTTTTTGGATCCAGATCGAAAGTCATATCCAGCTCACCGTTTTCACCGTTTTTATTGGCCGTATAAAACAGATTGTTGCTGAAATCGTACACCGAAATGTTCACCGGATTTTTCACTTCTGCCAGGTGAAGCTTCACCTTATTTCCGGAAATGGTATATTCTGGTTTATTTACCGAACTTACCGGTGTTTTTTCAACTTCCATTACATTAAGGTTGTTGATGCTTATTCTGTACTTTTCTACCTTGGTATCGGATTCAGCTACCAGGTAATAGGTTCCCGAAACCAGATCCTGGAGATTATATGACTTCCTAACCGGGTTTTCAGCATCAAGTTTTTCGGAAAAAAGCTCACCTTCGATATCGTTGTATACGAAAAGAGAAACATTTTTTGCATTGGCAATTTCGAAGTTTACCGTTTTTGCCGTTACATTTCCTACCGAAATAGAAAAGTCCTTGTCTTTACTCATCAAACTCGCAGAGATCAGTAAGCAGCCTGCAAGTAAACCTGATTTTAATAGTGTAGTCATAAATGATAAGTTTTTGTTTCTGTTAATTGATATGGCAAATCTACAGCCCTTATTGTTCTTATTCTACAATACAATTTTCAAATTTATGTTCTATTTTAACATCATTTTTATATTAATTAAATATTAATTGTTAATTTTGCATAGGTAATAGTTAATATATGAAACATTCTAATCCGGCATTTGAGGCGGTGAAGCCTAATATCGGGAGCAGCTTTACGAGTTTAAAATTTTTACGAAATGAAAATCTGAAATCGCATGTCTGGCATTATCATCCTGAAATTGAGCTTATCTTCGTATGTAAGGGTTCAGGAAAAAGGCAGATCGGAAGTAACATCTCGTATTTTTCCGAAGGTGACCTGGTGCTTATCGGCAGCAATCTTCCGCATTGCGGCATGACCAATGAAAATACGAATAACGATTACGAGATGGTTCTTCAGTTTAAACCGGATTTCCTGGGTGAACCTGTATGGGATACTCCGGAAATGCAGAAGATTTCGAGCCTCTTGGAAAAGTCCAAGGCCGGAATCGTATTCGGTGAAAAAGTAAAAAAGGAGATTGGTGAAAAAATTGTCGCCATGCATGAAGCAGTATCGTTCAGAAGACTGATCTGTTTCCTGGAGATCCTGGAAGATCTGGCCACGACACAGGACTACAGGATCCTTAATGCCGGAAAATATTATCTTCAGACCCAGGTGGAGGATAACGAAAGAATCAATATTATCTTTAATTATGTGAAAGATCATTTCCGGGAGCAGATTACCCTGGAAGAAGTGGCAGACCTGGCCCACATGAAAGTTCCGTCTTTCTGCCGTTACTTCAAAAAGATCACCAACAAAACGTTTACCCATTTCGTTAACGAATACCGGATTACCCATGCCCTGAAACTGCTGGCAGAACATCCTCTGAGCATTACGGAAGTGTGTTTCGAATCGGGTTTTAACAATTTCAGCTATTTTAATAAGACTTTCAAGGAATATGTAAAGAAAAGTCCGTCACAGTACAGGAAAGAATTTAATTATTTTATGGAATGAGGTCATTCGGTGGCTTATAGGTAGCCGATAGCAATTGATAGCATCCCTTACGAAGTAGTTGTTACATATCTTACAGAAGAAAATTTTACCGGATAGATGGATATTCATTAAGGATCAGATTATTCAGCAGATATTGTCTGAATTTTAATCATTTATTAAAGATTAGCGGTATGGCCGTTTAATTGCATATCAGTAGCCGAATGATGTTTGTATACTAACCAGATATAATAAAGGAAAAGATGATGTTTTCGGTTCTTTGAATGTTGATTATGGTTTAATCAAGGGAAGAAAGGTATTGACCTGAGTCCCTTATCTGATTTTTTCCGTAACTGAGCTCTTGGCCTGACCGATTATTTTAAAGATATCCACAGTCTTTATATACCTGATTATTTATGCCAATGGTACTGATAAAGCTCATTCATTGATTTTTCATAATTAAAAAATAAAAATTTTTGAAGAAAATGTGTGAAAATTTTATTATTGTTGTACTATGTATATCATAACAGATCAGTTGGAAAATTTAGGGGTCAGTTTGAACCGTATTGATCAGCTTATTGCAAGGAATAATTTTAATCGGAAGTTCAGTACCCTGGAATATTATTGTATTTATATATTTCTGGAACATATTGAGGTTGAGGTGGAAAATATACCTTATTCAATAAGAGCCGGCCATATTGCGTTTCTTGGTCCTCAGAAACAGATTGTTTTTGGAAAAGCAAACGCAGCAAATATATTGTGCATTACATTTTCAGCAAGTTTTTATGAAAGATCTTCGAAAGACAGTCTTTTTCTAAATTCCCAGCTTTTTTTTAATTATCATACCGATTTTTTTATAGTTCCGTTTTCGAATAGCGAGCATATGCGGGTGATTTTTATGGAACGGATGGAAGCTTTCCGGCAGAAAGATGAGAATCTGTATGTATCTGCAGCACACAATGCCATTGAAAGACTGATTCTGGATGCTTTTCTGTACATCCCGAATGAAGAAATCAAGAAAGATGTAAAATTCGATTATCTACATTATGTCAACCGCTTTAAGGTTCTTCTCCAGCGGGATTATAAGAAAGAGAAAAAAGTGGCTCATTATGCAAGCGAGCTCAATATTACTTCCAGGAGGCTATCCGAGATGACTGAGTATGTCTTGGGAAAAACAGCAAAGAATATTATCATCGAAAAGGTGATTACCGAATTCAAAAGGACACTGACTTTTACCAATTCTACCATCTCGGAAATTTCTTATGACCTGGGTTTCAGCGACGAAGGAAACTTCAGCAATTTCGTTAAAAAACATACCGGAAAAAATCCGTCGGAGATGAAGTAGATAAAGAAAAATATTGTACATTTACCTAAGTAACCGATCGGTGAAAAAATGAATTGCTATGGGGGGCAGATTTTTTTTATTAGGTATTTTGCTGTTTTCTTTTTTAAGAATTTCAGGACAAATCGATGGTGTTCATCTTACCATGCGGCTGTATCCGGTACAGATTCTTTCTGTCGGGGGCAGCGTTGAGGCAGGCCATAAGTCTGCAAACGGTGCGGATCAGAAATTCATCACCATATCCAGTACAACCGGTTTTGAAGTCAGCGTATATCATAGAATGGATGAATCCCGGCATATAAATATCATCAACAGCAATAAAGGTGCGGTGCATAAAGATTTTGTTGTCGATTATAATACAAATCGTATAAACCGAGAAACTTATGCAGACACATCCCTAAAATCCGCAGATTTGATATTAACTCTAATTTCTCAATGATTTTTCGGCTCAAAAATACGATACTAATTATGCTGTAAATATAAAAAAAAGCGATTTTTATTAGTTAAATACATGTGTAAGATTAATTAATTGTTAATACAAAATTAATATTTTTGTGATTTTTGTAATCGTAAATGATTATTTAATTCTACTTTTAGCGTTTTCTTCTGAAATTCAATAAATTTTTCATTATTCTTATCAAAACCATATTTGCAAATTTTGCGCATTTTTTTACAAATGGGCTTTCTGATGATGTCTATACCTTTGCAGTAGAATTTACGACAAAATAATTCAACTAATAATAAAAACATCATTCCCCTCATGAAAAAATTCATTTTTACTGCTTTAACCCTGGTTGGATTTGCTGCTGCAAACGCTCAGACTGTTACTTTAAACGTAAGGTTAAAACCAATCCAGACCCTTATTGTAAATACGGCACAAAAGACAGTTAACTTAGATTACACAACAAGAGACGATTATGCAAACGGAGTAACTTCTTCAAATGCAGACCACTTAACAATTTACAGCACCGGAGGATTTCAGGTAAAAGTAAAAAGTGCAACCGCTGCTTTACAAAATGGTTCTAAAAGTATTCAGGCAAACACCATTCAGGTGAAAGCAAGTGCTGGAACAGATCCTGTAAACGGAGCGCAGTATGCAGCTCTTACACCGCTTTCAGCTACTGAGACAACATTGGTAACTTCTTCTGTAGGAGGAGTGGATAAAAAAATCAGCATCGACTATAAAGGATCAGGAGCAAATGCTTATCTTGATAATTATGTAGCAAATCAGAACCCGTCAGTATACACAACGGAGCTTACCTATACCATCATCTCTCAATAATTAAAAAAAACTTACTGAAATATTAAAATATATAAGGTGTTACAATATTGATTGTAACACTTTTTATGTATTTTTAGTATTAAATCTTAGTAATGAGAAAACTGTTTTTTATCTTTCTGTATTCATTTGTCTGTTTTTTTTATCATTTGGATGCCCAGACCGGGGTTTCCGTATCTCCGCCAAGGGTTTATTTTGAGTCCGGTCTTGGAAACAGCAGCACCCAGAAAGTAACGGTAACCAACGTCAGTACCAAGAATTCCCTTGATCTTGCCGTAAGCCTTGGGGACTGGGAGTACAATGAGAAAGGTGAAAATATAATGTCTGCGGCCAATACGCTTCCTTCTTCCTGTGCCGGCTGGATTTCTGTAAATAAAGACGACAATTACTTTACTCTTGCTCCGGGTCAGAAAAAGGATATCGATGTTACTCTTACCGTTCCGGCAACACTTTCGGACAAGCTTTTTACCCACACGGCAGTCCTGTATGTCAGCCAGATGAATCCGGTAGACGACGTGGACAGCAAAGGTGCTAATATCAAAGTAAGCATCCGTTCGGGTATTAAAATTTTTCACAAGCTTCCTGCTGCTAAAAATAAAAAGCTGGAAATACAGAATTTATCCTATGGAAAATCGAAAGAAATTCTTGATCTCAGCTTTGACAATCTGGGAGATGTGTGGGCCGACGGCAAGATAACCACAGATCTTGTAAATACCCAGAACGGTAAGAAAACAACGTTGGAAACTATTATTTTTTATACCATGCCTGGAAATAAAAGACAGGTCGGTATTCCGCTTCCTTCCGGCCTGGAAAAAGGGAAATACACGGCTTCGGTTATGATCGATTATGGCGACCGGGATAACCTGGAATTAGGAGAACTAAACTTCACGTATGAGTAACAGGAAAAAATTTTCATCGGTTATATTGCTGTTGTGCTGGATCCATGGTCTCGCGCAGGTATCCTACAATTCCTGGATCAACGGTTATATGTCGGTGAGTTCTTATGGCGGCAATACGATCCCTGACGCTTACACCGCGAGTTTTTCGGGAAACGGCTACCTGAATGTTCCGTACTGGAGATTATCTGTAAGACTGAAACAGCCCGTCACGTCTACAAACGGGAATTATACATTGCCCGCGAACAGGATTTCTTTCAGTCCCGTATCGTCATCCGGGAATGCTTATCCGAATGGCGTTCCTACCATTTCACAGATCGGCATGCCGCTGAATGTGATCATGCAGGAAGGGCAGGAAGTATTTCTGGTTCCTCAGTCGAATGCGTCGCTGTACAATTTTCCCTTTTTATTTTTCGGATATTACTATAACCTTCAGCTTAAATACAGCCTTACCCTCGCCGGTGGTGCTTATCTCGGCAATTATCCTGCCTGGACTACCTTTTCGGCACCTGTGCAGTTTACGGCTTACGACCGTTATAACAACGTGATCGGCAGAATGGATCATGTGTATCAGTTCCAGATCGGCACACTTTCGGGAAATCCGCCGGATACGCCGGAGATGTCCCTGAAATTTTCGGCAAATGCCATGAACGGATTACTGGAGTTTAACAGCAGAAACGATTACAACAACGGCGTAAGCACTTCTTATTCAAATGCCCTCACCGTGCGCAGCAATACCAACTATCAGATTAAAATACGATCTCTGCAGAATAATTTTACTTCTGCTGCCGGAAATACGCTTCCCCTGGATGCAGTAAAATTTGCATTGGCTCCGGCTAACGGGAATAATGCAACGGTATATCCAATTTCACTTGCTTCCTGGTCACAGCTTGTAGCAAGAGGATCCTATACGCAGGGTGCCAATGTATATTACGACATGAATTATTCAACCAATGCCAATGATCAACGGTTTATAAATGCGAAATCAGCAGATTATTCCACAACATTGCAGTTTGAAATAACCCCACAGTAACATTTATAATGCTTTACGTCCTGCTCAGAAAAATAACGTTTGTTTTTTTGATACTGTTTACTTTTGTGATGGTCTCCGCACAGCACCTTCCTGCTGTGGATATGGAGGTCAGAAGTGAATCCGGTAACGAAGGGCATCATATTATGGATCTGACGGTTATCCTGAAAAATAAAGAACAGGTACCTTTCAAAGGGAAAATCAATATCCATGTCCCGGATGGCATCAGGGTAGCTGCAGCCAATGGGATTACAGCCGATCTCGATGCCGGTGAAACGCTCTTTCTGCCGGTAAAAATCATTGTCAGCAACAATGCCGTTGCCGGAGAAAAAACAATTACCCTCAATCTCAGCGATCTTCAGAACCGGACGGTATCGGAAAAATCCACCACCTTTAAAGTTGCTGAAGATACAGCCCTGAGGATCCTTGCGGAAAATCCTGTACTTTACATCAACAATATAAAAGATTCTGTGGAAATCCGGGCCCGGGTTTCCAATCTCGGCAATACCAGGCAGAACATTACAGTGGTATTCAAGATTCCCGAAATCACCCAGGAGAATATTTTTGTTGAGAAAAAAGGAAGCATTGCCATGCAGAAGGATTCGGTATTTATTTTCAGGTTTATGCCTTCGGGCCCTCTGGCGCGAACTCCGCAGTTCAGTGTAAGCATTGCCGGGTT
>JAKOOG010000157.1 GCA_022701545.1 Weeksellaceae bacterium
AAAATAACAGGTCATATTCTGTGGTTTCGAAGTTCCGAGAATATGAAAATAGGCTGCAGAAAGCATAATGTTATGATTTCCGATCACCGTGTCCCAATTCTTGGGAAGACCGGAAGCCGAAGTGTAAATTTTTAAATGATATGACATAAAAGACTGTACAAAAGTAGCTTTATCTTTTAACCCGTTAAAATTAAATTTTAGCCAACCCATCGAAAATATCCGGTATTCATTCACCAATCATTCTTCCGTCATGAGAAATTAATCCGGTGAAGATAACGGCAGCCGTTTTTTCTTGTTACATTTTCGTACTTTTGCGGCTCAGTAGAAGTTATAAACCAAACCATCTGTCTCCCATGAATTACGTTTCCGTTGAAAACCTTACCAAATCTTACGGCATCAAAGTTTTGTTTGAAAATATTACCTGCCACGTCAATGAAGGTGATAAAATTGCTATTGTTGCCAAAAACGGAAGCGGAAAATCCACCCTCCTGAAAATCCTGATGGGGAAAGAGATTGCCGACAGCGGAACAGTAAACATCAATAAAGACATCCAGGTGGTCCTGTTTGATCAGGAAATCGATTTTGATCCGGATCTTACCATCGACGAGTTTATGATGACGCTGGATTCGGCGCCGATCATGGCCCTGAAGAATTACCATAAGTCCCTCCACTCCACCGATAACGATTTTATTGAAAAAGCACTGCTGGATATGGAAGCCCATAAAGCCTGGGACCTGGAAAATGAAATGAAGCAGATCCTTTCCCAGCTTAAAATCACCGATCTTGAAGCAAAAATGGGAACGCTCTCCGGTGGACAGATCAAAAGGGTTGCCCTGGCCAAGCTTCTTACGGAAACACGGGCAGAACACCGGCATACCCTGCTGATTATGGATGAGCCGACCAACCACCTTGATGTGGAAATGGTGGAATGGCTGGAAAATTATTTAAGCAAAGCAAAAATCACCCTGCTGCTGGTTACCCATGACCGGTATTTCCTCGACAGCGTCTGCGATACGATCTGGGAAATGGAGGACGGGAACCTTTATATGCACAACGGGTCTTATGCGACCTACCTGGAAAATAAAATGATCCGTGAGGACAACCTCAACGCGACCATCGATAAAGCCAACAACCTTTACCGGAAGGAGCTGGAATGGATGCGCAGACAGCCGAAAGCCAGAACCACCAAATCCAAATCGAGAATCGATGCGTTCTACGACACGGAAAAGGTTGCTAAAACCGACACCCGGAAACAGGGACTGGAACTGGATTTTGAAATGAAAAGGCTGGGAAGTAAAATCCTTGAACTTCACCATATTGATAAAAGTTTCGGAAACAAAGTTTTGCTGAAAGATTTCAGCTATCAGTTTCAGCGCGGCGAAAAAGTAGGCATCGTAGGAAAAAACGGAGCCGGCAAATCTACCCTGCTGAATATTATCCAGGGATTGGAAAAAGCCGATAAAGGGGATATTGAAACCGGAGAAACCATCCATTTTGGTTATTTTTCCCAAAAAGGACTTACCTATAAAGAGGACGAAAGGGTAATCGATTTCATTAAGGAAGTTGCGGAATATTATCCTCTGGCCAACGGAAAAAGTCTTTCGGCCTCACAGTTCTTAAGACTGTTCTTATTTGATGACCAGACCCAGTACTCCCCTATCTCCAAACTTTCCGGCGGGGAAAAAAGAAGGCTGCATTTAATGTACATCCTTTATCAGAATCCGAACTTCCTGATTTTCGATGAACCTACGAATGACCTGGACCTTCCCACTTTAACAGTGCTGGAAAACTTCCTGCAGCAGTTCCAGGGTTCACTGATTATTGTTTCCCACGACCGCTATTTTATGGACAGGATTGTGGATCATGTCCTGGCTTTTGAAGGCGAAGGCAAGATCCGGGATTTTACCGGCAATTTCTCGGAATACCGTGAAGCAAAAAGCAAGGAAGACGCTTTGGAAAAATCGGTTGCGGCAAAACCGGAACCTGTAAAAGAAATTGTGCAGAGCCCAAATACCGCCAAAAAGAAAAGGCTTTCCTTCAAGGAGCAACGGGAACTCGAAACCATCGAAAAAGAAATGCCCGAACTGGAAGATCAGCGGGCAAAAATTCTGGATCAGCTTAATAATGAAAGCGATTACGAAAAAATCGCAAAGCTTTCCGCAGACCTGGAACATATCTCCGGCAGACTGGAAGATCATGAAATGCGGTGGCTGGAACTTCAGGAGATGCAGGGAGAAGCTTGATGATTTTGAGAGTGGGAGTGTTGGAGCGTAGGAAAGTAAAAATATTTATTCTGAATTGCATACTAAAAAAACTCAAACTCTTTAACCCTATACCTTCAAACATTCCAACTCCATCACCCTAAAACCCTCTAACTTTTAAAGATAGACCACCCTTTCACCCGCAGCACTTTCCAGGGCAGCGTCGATGATCTTCATATTTCTGATGACTTCTTCGGCCGGGGAAGGCAGCGCGTATCCGAAAACAATAAATTCGTAGATCTGCTGATAATAATTCATGTAATTCCCGGGCTCGCTGGAAGTAAATATTCTTTCGGTTTCCTTATTTTCGTCTAAAAAATTCAGGATCCCGTCGGGATTTTTTAAAGGCTGTGTCCAATCCTCACTATAGGCAGGAATAGCTCCGGCTACCAGTTCATTTTCCTGATTATCGGATCTTTCCTGTAAAAAACTGCCTTTTTCTCCGTGGATCGCATAAGCATCATGTGCCTCTTTCGTAAACACGGAAGATTTCAGCCTTACCCTTAAATCGTTTTGGTAAAACAAAATAATTTCAAAATAGTCATTGGCAAATTCTTTCCCTTTCATCGAAAACACATCGGCAAAAAGTTTTTCAGGAAAACCAAAATACTGCACCGCCTGGTCTACCAGATGCGCTCCCAAGTCGTGAAGTGAGCCCGAACCTGCCGCTTCGGGATTTTCCTTATGCGCTTTCATGCTTGGCTCAGTACGGAACCTGTCAAAACGGATCTCCGCTTCTTTGATAAGTCCCAATTTTCCTTCACTCATGATTTTCTGTACCTGAAGATAATCGCGGTCGAATCTCCTGTTCTGGTAAACGCTCAGAAACAGTCCTTTGTCCTCGGCCAGCTGCACCAATTGTTCGGCTTCTGCCACATTTACGGTAAAAGGCTTCTCCACCACTACATTTTTCCCGGCTTCCAAAGCTTTTTTTACATATTCGAAATGGGTCTGTACAGGCGTATTAACGACGACCAATTCAACATCCGCATTCTGCAGCATCTCTTCTACCGAATGATAAATGGTCGCATCGGGATATTTTTCCCTGGAATCTTCCCTGCTCCTTTCTACAATGGCCGATAAAAAAAATCCGGGATGCTCTTTCAGGAACGGTGCATGAAAAACTTTTCCGCTCATCCCGAAGGCACAAAGCCCCACTTTTACTAATTGCATATTTTTATTTTTAACAAATATATTTATAAAATTTTTCATTTCGGATGAATCTCGTTTTGAGACAATAACGGATAGCAAAGTTCTGATAAAAATCATTATTTTTATTTTGAATAAATCTAAATAAACGATACATTTGCGCCTTATTTAAAACCACTCTAAATAATAAACTCAAAATGAAAAGACAGCTGGTAACTCTAGGATTATTATTCACAGCCATATCCTTGGGTGCACAAATGAAAAATACCGAAGCGGATACCGTGAGGATCCGGACGATCGAAGACGTCAATCTTCACAAGACGGGTAACCCGAATAAAGCAAGGCCTATGTCTACCAAGTCCAATCTTACGGTAATGGAAACGCCGCAGCCAATTGCCATTGTAAC
>JAKOOG010000186.1 GCA_022701545.1 Weeksellaceae bacterium
AATCCCAATTCAATTAATCTTTCATGCAGAAATTCTCCTGCCGTTGTGTCTTCGTACAGTTTCGGATGATTTTCATCCACGCAGTTCTCAAGTGCATTTAATGACATGGAACTTACCGGGTGCATAAAGAAAGGAATGGAATATCTGGATGTTCCCCACAATTCCCTTGGCGGGTTTACCACGCGGTGAATGGTAGACTTCAGCTTGTTGTTGGTATGCCTTGAAAGCATATCGCCAACATTGATCATCAGTTCGTCCGGTTCTGCGATCGCATCGATCCATTCGCCTTTGTGGTTCTGGACCTGGAGGCCTTTTCCCTGGGATCCCATCAGCAGGGTAATCAGGTTAATATCTCCGTGAGCAGCTGCTCTCACTGCATCATCCGGTTCCTCCGTAATCGGCGGATAATGGATCGGTCTTAGAATAGAATTTCCTTCTGCGATTTTATCGTCAAAATAAAACTCGTCAAGCCCCAGGTACAGCGCCAATGCTCTCAGCACATACTGTCCTGTTTTTTCCAGCATCTGATACGCTTCTTTTCCTACTTTGTTAAATTTTGGCAGTTCATCAACAATCACATTGTCGGGATACTCGTCCTTGTATCTGGAATCTTCAGACACATATTGTCCGAAATGCCAGAACTCTTTCAGGTCACCCTTTTTAAAGCCTTTTGCCGTTTCTTTACCGAAGCCGACATAGCCCCGTTGCCCGCCGATTCCCGGAATTTCATACTTCCGTTTCGTTTCCGTAGGCAGTTCAAAAAAGTTTTTTACCTCTCCATACAATTCCTCTACCAACTGATCATCAAGAAAATGGCCCTTTAAGGCTACAAAACCAATTTCTTCATAAGCTTTTCCGATTTCATTTACAAATTTCTGTTTGCGTTCCGGGTCACCCGAAAGGAAATCACGCAGGTCTACACTAGGTATTTTGTCCATTTTTAGAAATTTACGAATGGCTAAATTACAGATTTTTAAATTAATTTCTTTTCTGTGTTAAGCATTTATCGATTAAATTTGTAACATGAAAAAATATTCTTCCAAAAGAAGTATTCAGATACTCGCGCACCTTCTTCAGCAATACGGAATCTCAGATATTATCGTTTCACCCGGATCCAGAAATGCCCCTCTGGCGATTCATTTTTCAGAGATCGACAGTTTCAACTGTTACAGCATTGTGGATGAAAGAAGCGCGGCTTTTGTAGGAGTGGGGATGGCAATGAGTGAGAAGAAACCGGTGGCGATTACCTGTACCAGCGGTTCTGCAGCAGCCAATTATTACCCGGCAGTGACAGAGGCTTTCTATTCCAACATTCCGCTGCTGGTGCTTACGGCAGACCGGCCGATGGATTACGTGGATATCTTCGACGGGCAGACCATCAGGCAGAATAATCTTTTTCATCAGCATTCCTACGGCGATTTCCAGCTGATGGAAGACGGCAAGGAAAATGCGGAAGACCATAATTTCGGTATTATCAAAACGGCAATCGAACTCTGTATTGAAAAGCAGGGGCCGGTCCATATCAATATTCCATTGGAAGAGCCTCTGTATGAGCTAATTTCGGAGTTGCCGACCTTTCCGACCGTGGAACGAACCATCCGGCAGAAAGAATATGAAGTGCCATCCAATCTGATTGCCGACTGGAATACATCCCAAAGAATCATGATCCTGGTGGGAACCAAAGACTACAGTGCTGAACTGGAAAACCAGCTGACGCAATTGGTGAAGAACCATACGGTAGTGGTCCTGAGTGAGACGAATTCCAATCTGTATCATGAAAAGTTTTTCCGGCATATCGACCGGTATGTCTTTAATTTTACGGAAGAGGATTTTAAGATGTATGCTCCTGATCTGCTGATTACCGTGGGGCAGAACGTTGTTTCCAAGAAAGTAAAGCAGTTTTTAAGAAAAGCGAAGCCGAAGCAGCACTGGCACCTGGATCCAGTCTGGCAGCCGGATACTTATTTTGTTTTAACGGAAAAGATAGAAGTGAAGCCGGAAATTTTCTTTTCGAAGCTGTTGAATTTCATTAATCTTGAGCCGAGGCCCTATTACAATCTCTGGGATGTCCTGAGGGATAAAAAAGATGCAAAGCATGAAAAATTTTTAAGCACGGTTGATTTTTCCGATTTCTATTTCTTTTATAGAACGACACAGACGGTTCCTGAGAATTACAACATCCATTTCAGCAACAGTTCCGCGATCCGGTATGCCCAGCTGTTCGACTACGGGAAACGGAAAATATACTGCAACAGGGGAACCAGCGGAATTGACGGTTCTACCTCAACGGCCATGGGATTTGCGATCAAAAATGCACAGCCTACTTTATTGATTACCGGCGATTTAAGTTTCTTTTATGACATCAACGGGCTTTGGAACCAATATATTCCTCCATTTGTGAGGATCATCATTTTTAACAACGGGGAAGGGAATATCTTCAAAATCATTCCGGGACCGGGAAATGCCAATCCGAATACACTGGATGAATTCATTGCCACGAAACATCACAGGCATGCAGAGCATCTGGCGAAGCATTTCGGGTTTTCATATACCAAGGTGGATGAAGAAGTAACCCTCGACCGTGTACTGGAAAATTTCTTCAAGCCGGATACGCAGCCTAAAATCCTGGAAGTCAATACCCAGTCGATGCACAATGCCGATATCCAGAAAGCGTATTTCAACTTTCTGAAGGAAAATTAAAGTTCCGGATAGTCTTCATTTCCCGGCAGGTTAAGAATTCTGCCGATAGGATATATGAAATTTTCGTTAAAATCATTTAATGCATTAATCAGCTGAAAATGAGAGAAATCCTTTATATTTTGTAAGGTGATTTCCGTTTCCTTTACTTTTTTTTGTTTTAAAAGGTTTTGCCGCTGTACCCCGTTCAGAAGATAAGTGGCGGGGGTAAACCAGTCTTTTCCTTTTTTAAACAAAAGATTGCTGTAAGACGTATCGGTAATATGGTTGTTTTTTACAATGATGATTTCTTCAGCCTTGGCTTTCATCTTCATTCTTTCGAGCTCTTTACGGTCTTCAAACTTGAAGGAATAGTCATAACTGTTGTTCTCTACCAGCTGGAAAGAATGGATTTCCGGTAAGGCATAGGGAATAAGCTGGGTACGTACCTTTCGCTCCAGGTCGTAGACAATACGGAGTTTGAAGAGTCCGTCGCCGTCATTTTCCAGGTTCTTATAGATTTTGGAAAGATCGATGGAACCTTCTTTCCCAAAGTGGGCGAAAGTCTGATCTACACGCTTCTGATGAAGCTCCAATAAAAAAATTTCCCGGTCTTCTACTTTAATGCTTTCAATGAATTGGGACATAGATTTTGTTTTTCATTTCCTGATATTCGTCTTCTAATCTGCTCATATGGGTGATTCCGCCGCCGCTTTTGAAATAAAGTTCATCACCTTCTTTTTCAATAAAACGGATCATCACGCAGCTGTCGACATTTTTCCCGTCGAACCAGCCGCAAACTCCGGTGTAATATCCTCTTTCATAGCCTTCCGCCTCCAGGATGATCTCCAGTGTCTTGGGTTTCGGAGCTCCTAAAATGGAACCGGCGGGCATCAGTTTTTTCATGATGCTTCCCAGTTTTCCCTTAAATTCGGGCTTTATGGATCCGGATATTTCAGAACTCATGGCATAAAGGTCTTTCTGCCTGGTTTTAATGAAATCGATGTACTGAAATTGATCCACCTTTACATCATCTGCCACCATGCTGAGATCATTGCGGAGTAAATCCACCACCGTATAATGTTCGGCCTTTTCTTTCCGGTCATTTTTAAGGATTTCCGCCGCATTATCCAGGGAAGCATCAATAGTGCCTTTCATGGGATAGGTTAGGATTTTTCCGTCAATGATCTTCACAAAAGTTTCCGGAGAAAAAAATACGAAAAAATCTTTATAAAAAACTTTATATTTCGCCGATGAATGAAAAAAAATTTCTTCAAGTGTTAAATTGGTCTCAATCTTCGTTTTCCTTGTGTAATTGACGAGATAGGAATTTCCGAAGCGTATATTTTTCTGAACTTCATCGAAGCCCTTTTTAAAATTTTCCAGCGTTTCGGGATAAGATTCCCATTGCACTTTTTTTTGTATCGGTTGTCCGGTCTTGGCCGTTGAGAAGTTTTCGAAATCAACCAGCAAGCCTGATTCTTCTATTTCATGTTCTTTAAATATTTCAACATGTTCCGCAAGAAAGTCGATAATGAAAAAATAAGGAACTTCACGGAGCGAAAGTTCGTCCATTTCCATAAATTTTTGATGATTCACTGAAAACATTCCGCAAAAGTAATTATTGATGTTTACTTTTGCACAAAATATTTTTAATGGACAGCAAATATCCGCAGAAACCGGGATTGGATTTTATATTGAAGCAGGCATTTTTCTACTGGAACAAAACATTGGTTTTTCAGCTGATGTTTTCCATCATGTACTTTGGGATCTTTCTTACCGTACTTTTTATGTGTGATATGAAATACGGAATCATGGGAGAGTTTAGCGAAGTGGGAAAATATATGCAGGATGGCGTGAAGGTATATGCGGAGCAGCTCAATAAGCTCGTCGCTACCGATAATTATCAGAATTTCTCTTTGTGGATCATGGGGACCACCATTTTTCTGTATCCGCTGAATCTGGGGTTTTTCCAGATTTACAGAAAAATGGATATTGGTGAAAAGCCTGAACTCAGCGATTTATTTGCCGGGTATAACGGACTGAATTTTTTTAGATACATTTCCTATTATATTTTCTGGTATTTTATTTACCGGTTCACTTTTCCGACGATCATTCTTGCTGTAGTATGGGTTTGCATTACCATGTTTGTGGCGCCGATGATGTTCTTTATGAACAAAACGATTTTCGAATCGCTTTCCCTCAGCTTTAAAGCCCTGAAAGTATATTTCCTGGAAATCATTGTATGTGCCATGGTAGCCGTGATTTTCAAGTATATCGGTTTTGCCCTGTTTTTGGTTGGCGGACTGTTTACGTTCCCTTTTTGGAATGCTATTATTTATTCGTTGTACAAAACCATATTTTCGGAAAAAGCATAAATTTCATGGGGTTTAATGTTTTTAAAGCCAAAAAAAGTTAAATTTGGTAAAATCAACATTAAACATTTAAACACCATGTCAGAATTTAATGAATTTGACGAGCAGGGTTCTGCTCCGGAAAAAAGTACAGGCGCCATTATCTCCCACGCATTCGAAATGTATAAAGGGGTTTTCCTTTATGCCGTTGTCGCCATGATTATTTACAGTATTTTAGGCGGAATCATTCAGGCGATAACAGGAATGAATTCTTCGGCAATGCTTGAAGAAATGCGCGATTCAGGAAATTATTCCAGGTTTTCGGTCTTTAATGCACCGGGTTTTCCTTTGTATTTAACCCTGTCGGGAATTTTGGGGCTGCTGCTTTCGCCGCTCTATGTCGGACTGATCTACATGATCAACAAATACAACACGAAAAATCCGATTGATTTTTCTGATCTGTTTATCGGATACCGTCAGAATTTCGTGAATATTTTAATCTACGCCTTGCTGTCGGGGATTATTTCATCGATTGCACTTTCCCTGTGTGTATTGCCTATTATTTTCGTCTATCCTCTTCTGATGCTGGGATATCCGATTTTACTGTTTGAAAATGCTTCTGCTACAGAGGCTTTAGGAAAGTCATTTAACATTGCCAAGGAAAATTACGGTGTTTTTCTTGGCGCAACATTTGTAGGTTTTCTGCTGTCAATGGCAGGAATCGTGCTGTGCTTTATCGGAATTATTGTAACGGCACCATTTATCTTTGCCGTGATGTATTCCCTCTATTGCGCTCATTTAGGAAAACCGAGACAAATAATTTTAAATAAATGATGAATAAAGATCAGCAAATCAGCAGTGTCAAGATCAAGCAGGTTTTTTTACTTGCCATAATTTTAATTTTAGCAGGTTTAATCTGTTTCAATCTTGCCCTTTTTATCCCTTCGGTTTTAGGAGCCATTACCATTTACGTATTGTGCCGGAAGTATAATTTTTACCTCCAAGAGGAAAAAAAATGGAAACCATGGGCTTCTGCTCTTGTCCTGATGCTTGCGAGTCTGGTCGTCCTTATTCTTCCTATTTATTTTATCGGTGATCTTTTAATTGAAAAGCTGGGAAATGCCCAGGCCTATATGGAAAAGTTCAACGTTTTTCTGGAAAAAATCCATACGTATATTTATTCAAAATTCAAGTTTGATATTTTAAGCAAAGAGAATATGGATAAGCTGAAAAGCAACGTCGGACAATTTTCGACAAAGGCTCTCAGTGGAACAGTGAATACCCTTACGATTGTAGCGTCGATGTATTTCATCCTCTATTTCATGCTGGAAAGACCCCGTTTTTTTGAAAAAATCCTTTCGTCGGCAGCGCCTCTTAAGAGATCCAATGTATCGATGATCGGCGAAAAAATGAGAAAACTGATTTTGGCCAACGCCATTGGAATTCCTGTAGTGGCTTTGGGTCAGGGTATTGTAGCGTTGGTCGGATACTATATCTTCGGCGCTCCAAGCCCGATACTGCTTTTTGCGCTTACCGCGGCAACTTCCATGATTCCGGTTGTAGGTGCAGCTATTGTATACGGACCGGTCTGTATTTATATGATTGCTGAAGGAGATACGGGATCGGGATTGGGCTTGGCGGCTTACTGTATGATTGTTGTCGGATTAACGGATAATGTCCTGCGTTTCACCCTGCTAAAAAAGCTTGAGGATATCCATCCTTTGAACACTGTTTTCGGAATTATTATGGGGATGAATTTATTCGGCTTTATGGGACTGGTTTTCGGACCAATCATGGTTTCACTCACCTTGCTCCTGATCCAGGTATACCGGAATGAATTTTCCGATGATGATACCCCAGAACTGCAGCTGCCGGATAATAATAGGGAACTGGAGACAAAAGTTGATTTAATTATATAAAACAGGATATGCAGGACGGAATAAACCCGGAAATATTAAATGAAATCTGTATCGTAAAAATGCCTTTCGGGAAATATGAAGGAACTATTCTTGCCGATCTCCCGATCAGTTACCTGGAATGGTTCAACCGAACGGGAATGCCCAAAGGCAAGCTGGGAATGCAGCTGGCAACCATTTACGAAATAAAGTTAAACGGCCTTATGGATCTGCTGACACCGCTTCGCGGCAGAACAGTAAGTTTTGAAAAGCCTAAGACTAAGAACTATAAATTCTAATAAAATTCCGGTGTTTTCATCTTTGATGAAAACACCGGAATTTTTTATATTAAATAAAGTGAATTTGACTATATTTAATTTATATTCAGTTATTTAAAAAATAAGGTAGAAGTCAGATTCCTGAATAAGGATTTGAATAAAGTCTCTCTCACAAAGTGGCAAATGATTTCATTTTTATAATCTATACTATTGATTGTCATATTGATGCACGGGACTTTCAGCATCCGGCATCACCCTTCCATCCTCTTAAATAGAGGTTCTACTTCGAGTTCACGTTAAATACTTAACTGTTATTTAGGCTCCCAAAGCTCAATCTTATTACCCTCAAGGTCTAGGAGATGGACAAATTTCCCGAAATCATATACGGCAATTTCATCCAGAATTTCCACCCCTTCTTTTTTTAATTCAACAACTAATGCTTCTAAATCAGCAACCGTATAATTGATCATAAATTCTCTTGCTGAAGGCTCAAAATAGGAGGTGGTTTCAGGAGACGGGCTCCAGGTCAGAGATCCTTTCGGATCAGCATCAGACATCTGCTTCCAGTCGAAAGTTGCCCCATATTCGTTGACATCAATTCCGAGATGGGTTTTATACCATTCTTTCAATGCTTTCGGATCTTTACATTTAAAAAATATTCCGCCGATTCCGGTCACTCTTTTCATTTGTTTGAAGTTAATGGGTTGATAATTTTTATTTCAATACTGCAAAAGATTTTACAATCTGTATTTAGTCCGGATTTATATTATTCTCTCAAAGCCGCAATTTCATCCCTCAATTTAGCCGCTTTAATAAAATCCAGGTTCTTGGCTGCCATTTCCATTTCTTTCTGTTTCTGGGTAATGACTTTCTCCATGTCTTCCGAAGTATAACTGGCTTTGGCTTCAGCGACCTTCTGCAGAATTTCTTTCTGGGTATATTTTTCGTCCGGGAAATCCTTGCTTCTTCCCACAAGACTTTCGGAGATTTTCTTATTTAAGGCAACGGGTACCTGTCCGTGCTCTTCGTTGTACTGTTCCTGTTTGGCGCGCCGGTATTCGGTTTCATCAAGGGTAGCCTGCATGGATTTGGTAATCTTATCAGCATACATGATGGCCCTTCCGTTAAGGTTACGGGCGGCACGGCCTACCGTCTGGATCATCGACCGGCGGCTTCTCAGCATCCCTTCTTTATCGGCATCCAGAATAGCCACCAGGGAAACTTCAGGTAAATCAAGACCTTCTCTCAGAAGGTTGACCCCGATCAAAACATCGAAAAGCCCCACCCGCAGGTCCTGCATAATCTGGATCCGTTCCAGGGTTTCTACATCCGAGTGGATGTATCTTGTCCTGATCCCGAATTTGGTGAAATATTTCGTCAGCTCTTCTGCCATTTTCTTGGTTAAGGTCGTCACCAGAACCCTTTCGTCGAGATCGGCTCTTTTCTGGATTTCCTCCATCAGGTCATCAATCTGGTTGATGGTCGGACGGATTTCAATGATCGGATCCAAAAGACCGGTCGGACGGATGATCTGTTCAATATAGGCTCCTCCTGTTTTTTCCAGTTCGTAATCTGCGGGGGTCGCCGAAACGTAAATCACCTGATTCTGGATGGCTTCGAACTCTTCAAATTTCAACGGCCGGTTGTCCATAGCGGCCGGAAGTCTGAATCCATACTCCACCAAAGCTTCTTTCCGGCTGCGGTCGCCGCCGTACATGGCATGAACCTGCGGTACCGTAACGTGGCTTTCATCGATCACCATCAGGTAATCCTTCGGGAAATAATCCAATAAGCAGAAAGGCCTGGTTCCCGGCAATCGGCCGTCGAGATACCGCGAGTAGTTCTCAATTCCTGAACAGTAACCCAGTTCTTTGATCATCTCCAGGTCAAGCTCGGTTCTTTCCTGTAATCTTTTGGCTTCCAGAGGTTTTTCAATAGAACCGAAGAAATCCACCTGCTTTACCAAGTCGTCCTGGATATTCCGGATCGCTCCGTTTAAGGTTTCTTTCGAGGTAACGAAAAGATTGGCCGGATAAATCTGGATCTGTTCAAAATTAGCCGTTACATTTCCGGAAACCGGATCGAAGCTCTGGATCTTTTCAATTTCGTCTCCGAAAAACTGGATCCTGACCGCATTATCCGCATACGCCGGAAATACATCAATAACGTCTCCTTTTACACGGAATGTACCGCGTTGAAACTCATTGAGCGTCCTTGAATATAACGCATTCACTAAAGCATGAAGCAGGGCTGTCCGGGTTACCTTTTCACCGATTGCAATCGAAATTAGGGATTTGTGGAATTCCGTCGGGTTTCCGATACCGTAAATACAGGAAACCGATGCAACGATCAATACATCCCTGCGTCCTGAAAGCAAACTTGCCGTGGCGGAAAGCCTCAGCTTTTCCACTTCTTCATTAATGCTCAGGTCTTTTTCAATATAGGTTCCTGAAGTCGCAATATAGGCTTCAGGCTGATAGTAATCGTAATAGCTGACAAAATATTCAACGGCATTTTCCGGAAAGAATTCTTTAAACTCCATGAAGAGCTGGGCCGCCAGCGTTTTATTATGGGCCAGTACCAGGGTTGGTTTCTGCACATTCTGGATTACATTGGCCACGGTAAAGGTTTTACCTGATCCGGTTACCCCCAGCAGCGTCTGATATTTTTCGCCGATCTTGATGCCCTCGGTAAGCTTTTCAATAGCCTGGGGCTGATCGCCGGTGGGTTTATATTCTGATTCAAGTTTGAAATTCATAAAATTTGCGATGTTATCCTAACAAAAATACGAAAGAATTATTTGGCATTCGACCATACGGTGGATCTTAATTTGTATTTTGATGATTCATTTTATTTATCATCAGTTAAATAAAAAAGCATCCCGGTTTGGGATGCTCGTCTGTTTATTGAAATGACATGGTTAAAGGCAGTCGCATGGCGAAATTCACCGGTTTTCCATCTTTTTCCGCAGGCTTCCAGATGACATTTTCATTGGCTTTTATAAATGAGTTCAATGCTTCATTATTAAAAGACTCATTATTTCCTGCAACTTTTACATTCACTACATGTCCGGCTTCGTTTACGGTATATAAAATATCGGCTTTTGATAAGCCTTTTTCAGCTGCCAGTCTCGAGCCGTCGAATAATTTTGCAACTTTGTTTCTCAGTTCATTCATTCCGCCCGGAAATTGCGGAAGCTGTGCTGGATCATTTGTTGAATTGGGCACTGTTTCCTGATTCAGATTTGTGTTTTTACCTTCCTGCGGCCGAATGGTATCCTGAATCTTTTTTTCTTCAATGGTATTTCTGACTAATTTTTCAGGAATTTCAGATGCTTCAGGCCTATCATATTTTGTGGTTTCTGTACTGTTATTTTCCTGGGTTCGTACTGCCGGACTGAGGTCATTGCCTGAAATTTTTTCCTGCGCTTCTTGGATCATTTTTTCAATCGGGTGGGCATAGGTTTTTTCAGTAAATAATCCGAAAGCGATCAGTAAAGCAGGAATACTGACAGCTTTTTTCACTTGGGTCCATTTGGACTTCTTGGTGTTCATCATAATAAATCGTTTTTTGGTGTTGTTAAAATTAAATGTATGGGTAAGATTATAGTTTTGGCTGGAAATGATTTCATCCAGGATTAAATTCTGATAGTCTTTTACGTTAAAATGATTTTTTAAGACCGATTCATCCGCCAGGAATTCGTGATTCATCAGAATGGCTTTTTTATAAAAATAAACTGCCGGATTGAACCAGGTGAAAGCTTTCACGATTTCAACCATCATAAGATCAATGCTGTGTTTTTGTTCCAAGTGGCTTTTTTCGTGCAGAAAAATCCTGTCATCTATTTGCTGATCGGTGAAGTAGCTTTTTCCCAGGTAGATCGTATTCCAAAAACTGAAAGGCGGAATATTTTTCTCCGTTACCAGAACTTCCTGATTCCGGTAAGTGATCTTTTCGCCTTTTAAATTTCTGATTGTCAGAAATGAAATCATCATCCTGCTTAAAAGGATACTGGTTATGATTCCATATGCTATCCAGATACCCGTGATCCAGTCGAATCTATTCTGCTCAGGTGCAAGTTGCAGTATCTGCTGGGTAGTTTCGAGGGCGGTCTGTAAACGGTTTGCCGGTTTCGGTGCTTCCGTACTGATGGAAATGAAAGGAACCGTATAAGAAAACAACAGCGAAAAAAGCAGATAGATCCTGTTGAACCTATACATTTTTTCCTTCTGCAAAAAAATGTAGTAAAATGCAATCAGCAGGGTTGAGCACACGATAATTTTAAAAAGGATGATCATTTTTCATCAATTTGGCGGTCGATAATTTCGCGGAGTTCTTTCAGCTGTTTTTGGGAAAACTTTGCGTTCGAGGTAAAAAACGAAGCAAACTGGGTCACAGAACTGTTGAAAAAACGGTCAATCATGGAAGACATTTCTTCTTTGAAATATTCCCCTTTTGCGATTTTCGGAAAGTATTCACGGGAATTTCCATATAATGTGTAACCGACAAAATCTTTGTTTTGCATTCTTTTCAGCAGCGTGGCAATGGTCGTCGTTGCCGGTTTCGGCTCGGGGTAAGATTCCAAAATATCCTTCATGAAGGCTTTTTGTTTTTCCCAAAGGATTTCCATAAGGTCTTTTTCGGAATCGGCAAGTTTTATTTCTTTCATATTCTACGGATTGTTATTTTGTTCTACAAATGTAGAGTAAAAATCTGAACTGCCAAATTTTTATGGCATTATTTTTCCATCCATTCTGTGAACAACCAAATCTAATTGTATGAATTTCAATAAATTTTACATTTCTGCCTTCAGCTTATTCCTGATTTTATCATCGTGCAAAGACAATACGCTGAATGCTCAAAAACTGGGGAAAGACGGCAGCGTGGAAACGAAAGAGCCTAATTCTCCTGAATATAAACCAGCCTTTGCAGGGCAGACAAGAATAAAAGCAGTAAAAACATCAACACTATATCAAGTAGAGGTTCTGAGTAGAGACCTCGGCAAACCTTGGGGAATTATTAACCTGCCGGATGGACGGTTTTTAATTACCGATAAAAGAGGATACATCAATGTTGTTTCGGAAGACGGAAAACAGATCTCCAAAATCGAAGGCTTCCCGAAAGTAGACACAAAGGGGCAGGGCGGTATGCTGGATGTAGCCCTGGATCCCGATTTCGGCAGCAACCGGATGATCTATTTCAGTTTTTCGGAACCTTATGAAAAAGGTAACCATACTGCCGTTGGAAAAGGGATGCTTTCCGCTGATCTGAAAAATATTTCAGGAGTTCAGGTTATTTTCAGGGCAACTCCGACTTATGACGGGGATAAGCACTACGGCAGCAGGCTGGCTTTCGATAAAGATGGAAATCTTTTCGTCAGTACCGGCGAAAGGTCTGATAAACAGACCCGGGTATATGCCCAGAGAACGGATAATTATTTAGGTAAAATCCTGAAGATTACAAAAGACGGCAAACCGGCACCGGGAAATCCTTTTATCGGAAAGGCAGGATTTAAACCTGAAATTTACGCGTACGGCATCAGGAATCCGCAGGGA
>JAKOOG010000222.1 GCA_022701545.1 Weeksellaceae bacterium
TGTCCGTTGCTGGAATCCCATTTTACCATGTCTCCTTTTTTTAATGTGCTCATCTTGTTGATTTTGGTTGGACTGATAAAATCATTTATTGTGCCAGAGTAAAACTTTAAATAAGAATATCTAAAACACGACTATCAACCTATTGGCAGAAAAACTTCCGGCATCCTGCTTCCCTCTTCCAGCTTTTTATTATGCTCCGGTTTCGGATTCCTATTTAAATAGTAAACAAAAAATCCTGCTCATCAGAACAGGATTGATATCATTTAATTAAAAAATACCTTACTGTGCCACCAGCTGGTTGAAAGGCGTCAAAGCGTTGTCATCTTTCAGGGTCTGGCCGATGAACTCTTTTTTCTGCGTTCCTTTCATCCTGTTTGCCGCATCGTTTCCGCTAAAGAAAGACTCGCTTAGCTTAGTGGTCACTTCGGAAGGATTGAAATTTAATTTCGTATCACCATCTACACCAAGGTATCCGTTCTTTTTGGTCAGATTGGAAATGTAATTGTTATAATTGATTAAAGTACCCCTGAACATATCATTGTGGTACTGCATGCATTTTTTTGCCTTTTTAGAAGAGTTGTTCAGAATACAGTTGTTCATATTTCCTCTGTAAAGCCTCCATTCGAGCTCAACTTTTCCATATTCTTTGGCCAGGGCAGTGGTCCCGTTGGAAAGAATAGCAGGATCATTTTCCTTTTCACTCACTTCTTTCAGGTGCTTGATCACCAACGGAACTGTACTTTCGATTTTAGATTTGGCTTCACCCACTGCGCTGAAATCGGCTGCCGGAGAACCCTTTTTCTGGGCGGTAGTAAGGTTAAAAATAAGTAATAATAGTACAATTAACAAATTATATCTTTTCATGAGAAATTTTTAAAGCACTAAAATAAATATAATTTCCCGGTTTAAACAAATAGATTTTAATTTTATTTAATGAATTTTAACAAGTTTTAAGAATTTTAATTATAAACCTGAGATTTGGTAATGATTATTAAAGTAATAATTTGCATGAATTAAAAATTTAACAAATTTTAATAAAAATTATTTAGCTGATTATCAGTATATTATACTGGTTGCTATTTTATCACTAAAAAAATAGTTGTTTGATTGGTTTTTATTTCTACATTTGTATAACTAATTTATTAGTGATATGAAAGAAGTGGAAATCTATATCACTTCTGATGATAAATAAACAGGATATGAAAAACCAGACGTTAACGAAGGCCGAAGAACAGGTGATGCAGTATTTATGGAAACTGGAAAAAGGATTTTTAAAAGACATCCTCGATCTTTTTCCGGAGCCTAAGCCGCATACCAATACCGTTTCTACCATTCTGAAAGTGCTGAAAGAAAAAGAATTCGTCGATTACAGCGTATATGGAAGGCAGCACGAATATTTTCCGCTGGTTACCAAGGAGCAGTACTCCGGAAAGACCATGAAAAGCCTGGTGAAAAATTATTTCAAAGGCTCCTACAAAAGTGCCGTTTCTTTTCTGGTAGAAAAAAATGAAATGACGGTAGAGGACCTTGAGATGCTGTTAAACGAACTCAAAAAGAAAAACTAACCTTATGGAAACTGTACTTCTGTATTTCGGCAAAGTTATTTTATGTTCCGGTGTAACGTTTTTGTATTATCGGTTGTCTTTAAAAGACAGGACGTTTCATCACTACAACAGGTTTTATCTTTTGTCTGCGATGCTCCTGTCACTTTTGCTTCCTTTAATAAAGATTGAAGATTTTACCATTGAAGTGAGCAGTAATATATACAGGTTGATTGATCAGGTACAGCATCTCAACACCATTAAAAACTCAGATTATGACGACATTTATTTTAGAATTATTTTTTCAGCTCTGGGACTGGTTTCTTTCTATTTTTTAGGAAGATTCGTCTACGGGATTTTCAGGATCCGCAAGCTGAAGAGCAGCTTTCCGAAAGAAACTTTCGACGGGATCAATTTTTACCGGACCGACCTTTCGGAAGCACCGTTTTCCTACTTTAAGAATCTTTTCTGGAAGAATTCCATCATGCTGAATTCCGACATCGGGAAACAGATTCTGAAGCATGAGATGGTTCATATCGAGCAGAACCATTCCTTCGATAAAATTTTTATTGAGATCATCACTTCAGTGTTCTGGTTCAACCCGTTCTTTCATATCATCAAAAAAGAAATCAGTTTAATCCACGAATACCTGGCCGATAAAAAGGCCGTCAAACAATCGGATACCCAAGCATTTGCGCAGATGCTTTTGGCAAGCCACTTTTCCGGAAACCCGTTGCCTGCCACCAGTCCGTTTCTCAGTTCAAACCTAAAAAAAAGATTAAAAATGTTACAGAAACCTCAAACCAAATTCGGTTATGCGCGTAGAATTTTAGCATTACCGGTAGTATTTACAGTAGCTTTTGCCTATCTGGTAAATGCCAAAAACCAGGAGATCAAAGCCACCAATAAAGAAATAGAGAAAGCCGTTGCACAGATCGGAAAAGAAGATAAAATCATAACTAAAAAAGACACCGTGGTCATTGGAGAAGATACCATCGTTCCGGATCCGAAAAGCATCCCGGCAACCCCAAAAATCTACAGCAAGATCAACGACGATAAGAAGATCTCAGATTTAAGCCGGAAACTTCAAAAGAAGACAGAGATTCTGCTGAAGCTTAAGCCTGAAACGGATGAGTATTATAATAACCTCGAAGAAATCAGAAACCTTTCCGGTGAAATTGCGAAGATAAGTGTTTCAAAAGATTTCCTTAAGTCGGCCATGGTCATTAAAATGAACGGAAAAGATGTGAATGTTAATGATTATTTCAAATCCAAAGAATGGAAAGATGAAGTGAACCATCTTAAAGAGCTTAATATTGAAATGCCGGAAATGCCTGAAATCAATTTTGATTATCCTGAACCTCCACAACCAGCTAATGCTCCCGATGCACCTGCCGTACCCAAAATGAAATTATACACTTTTAAAGATACAAAAGATATGAAATGGTCTCCGGATATGGAAAAGGTACTCCGGATATCATCCTCCGTTAGAAAAGAATCACCTGC
>JAKOOG010000274.1 GCA_022701545.1 Weeksellaceae bacterium
CTCCTCCGCCATCGAATTGATCGTCACCGGTTACTACATACATTACTCTACCTTCGATGTCAAGTCTTCTGTTTACTTTGAATTTAAGACCGGCACCTGCCTGAGCAAACATAGATCCAAGTTCAAACGGCTTCACTTCAGTTACCATTCTCTGTCCCGTTTCATCTTTCTGGAATGCTCTGTAAGATAAAACTCCCACACCCGCATATCCGTGAAGTGCCCATCTGAATGGTGAGTGGTTATCCACTCTTCTCAGTAGGTTTGAGAAGTTGATGTCTCCCAATAAAGAGATGGCATCATACTGCGTTCTTGCTCCTACCTGCTGTGTTACGGATGCATTTGCAGGGGCAGCGTCTTTCGTACTGAAAAAACCCTGTCTGGTTTCACCTCTGTCATACTGTAAATTAAGACCGAAAGCATGAGTAATTGCTTTATCGATACTTACATAAGCAGAATATCCGAAAAGGTTGTTACCGTTACCGTTTTTTATAGAGGTTAAGTCTGCAGATTGCATTAATGGTACACCGGCACCAATTGAAATTGCCCAATCGTTAAATCTTTTTGATTTATCTGTAAATGGGGAAACATTCGCAGAACCCGAAGAGAATGTATTCGGATATTGTCCTGATGAAGCCACTGCAGTTGAGTCTTGTGCAAAAGCAACTGTAGGAACAGTTAAAGCCAATGCAACAATTGCTAAACTTAATTTCATAGTGTATTTTTTATTTAGTTAATTAAATGATTTAGTTATTTGTTGTTGTGGTAGGACAACCTTGGTTTTCTACCGGTCCCGGAACGGTCACACACTTATCGTATAAGTCGATCACTCCATCCAGGTCCATATCCAATGCAACTCCCGCGCCATCTACTCTTGCACCGGCAGGAGTATCCAGCTGTCGGTCCCAATCGTCACATACGCCGTCGTTGTCTAAGTCTCCTTTTTCACACACGACAAGCTCTGTGCTTTGGTTTTCGAGAACATTGGTTTTGTAATACGCTTCCTGAAGCGGGTCATGCCAAGCCAGGTGGGTTTCGTGTTTTCCCAGTTTGAAAGAAATCCCCAAGTTAACCGTCCATGCATTATCAGATCTTCCTTTACTGATCATGTTGTACTTCGATACTTTCGAAGCCTGATCATAATCTGCAGGACCTGCATATCCACCGCCGTCAAACTCATCATCACCACTCATGATGTACATGGTTCTGGCTTCGATGTCAATCAGTTTGGAAACGTTGTACTTCACCCCTGCACCAAATTGGTAATACAGAGAGTTGATCGCCAGTTTCTGTTCGATAAACAAAGGAATTCTCTTAGGATCATTGCTCCATCTGAATTCATTGTTGTCATACAGTGAGGTCTTATAGTTCATGAACCCTGCGCCTGCATAACCATGCAATGCCCATCTGTACGGAGAATGATTGTCTACTCTTCGTAATAGATTCGAGAAGTTGATGTCTCCCATCAGGGCAATCTGGTTGTACTTTGTGTTTGCTGTTGCAACTCCGGCAGCGATACCGGCAGCACCTTCCAACTGAGCCTTTTGTGTGGTTTCACCTCTCTGATAGATAAGGCTTAGTCCAAAAACGTGCGTAATCTGTTTGTCTAAACTTACATACGAGTTGTACCCCCAATTGATCTTTTTATCATAGATGGATTTAAGGTCGGAATGTACCATAAAGGCAGCTCCACCCCCCACTGATACAGACCAGTCGTTGAATCTTTTGGCTTTGTTGTTAAAAGGTTGAACATTGGCAGAACCTGATGAGAATGTATTAGGATACTTGTCATTCGAAGTAACAGCTATACTATCCTGTGCATACGTAGCAATAGGCAATGTGGCCAATAATAATAAACCTAATTTCATACAATATGTTTTATGTTTTATGTCAGATAAAATCTTTTAATAATATTCTGGAAAATTCCCTTTCAAAAAGATGTTTTTGATGAGGGATTTCCAATCTTTCCGAGCTAAATTTTAACCCGTTGAAGGTAACGATATCTATGTCGATTACTCTGTCAGTATATCCGCCTGAAACTTTAGAATCGTTAACCCTTCCCATTTCCGTTTCAATGCCCTTAATATAATCTAAGAGCCGGACTGGCGAAAGATCAGTAAATATTATCAATGCAATATTACAAAAAATATTGGAACTGGCAAATTCTACGGGCTCGGATGTTAAAAATTTACTAATTTTTAATATTGCATTTCCGCCTTCTTCCAGTTTTTCCATTGCGGTTTCCAGATTTTTTTTTCGGTCTCCGAGATTACTTCCCAGTAACAAAACGACTTTATGTTGCGACATATTGAAAAATGATTGATATATGAAAAGTTTTTTTAAGAATGTACTGGCAAATATAGTGGCTATTGTCATCTTATGTGTCGTGTTTTTCGCCTTTTTTATCATAATGCTTGTGTTCAGTGCGATGGGAAGTGAGAAGTCGGTGGTGGTAAAAAAGAACTCGGTTCTTACCATTAATTTAAAAACCAATATTCTAGATAGTCCTACGGAAGAGCGGAAAGGGTTGTTTGAAATCAGCGACCAGAATAAGAATGTTTTGATCTATGATGCCATCGAAGCTATTAACAAAGCGAAGACTGATGATAACATCAAAGGAATCAGCATCGAGGCCGATTATCTGAACGCGGGAATTACCCAGATTGATGATCTCAGGAATGCGATCCAGGATTTTAAGAAAAGCGGGAAATTTGTTTATGCTTACGGAAATGCCGTTTCCCAGGCGGCTTATTATCTAGGATCCGTGGCAGACCAATATTATCTGAATCCCGCGGGAATGATCGAGCTGAAAGGTTTGGCTACCGAAGTTGCGTTTTTTAAAGATTTCGCAGATAAGTATGGAATCGGAATTGAGGTAATCCGCCACGGAAAGTTCAAATCTGCCGTGGAACCTTTCTTAAGAAATGATATTTCTCCGGAAAACAGAGAGCAGCTGAGTACTTTACTGAATGATATCTGGAAAAATACGTCTTCAAGAATAGCTGCTTCAAGAAAAATGGATACGGCCCAGTTCAGAACAGTGGTGGACAGCCTGTATGGGATGATCCCGGATTTTGGACTGAAATATAAGCTGGCCGATAAATTAATTCAGAAAACGGAATATGATCAGATGATCCGCTCAAAATTAAATTTAAGGGAAGACGATAAATTGAATAAGATTTCTCTAGGGAAATACATCGCTTCGTACTCTGATGATGAAAATTCGGGCGACCGGGTAGCGGTTCTTTATGCTTCCGGTTCCATCAACGGAGGAGATGATTATAATGATATCCATTCGGAAAAATACATTAAATATATTAAAGACCTTCAGGAAAATGATAAGGTGAAGGCTGTAGTCTTCAGAATCAATTCGCCGGGAGGAAGTGCCAATGCTTCTGATGAGATTTTATTTGAGCTCCAGCAGCTGAAAAAGAAAAAGCCGCTTATTATTTCTTTCGGAGATTATGCCGCTTCAGGAGGATATTATATTGCAATGGCGGCTGATAAAATTTATTCGGAGCCGAATACCCTGACGGGATCGATCGGTGTGTTCGGAGTCATTCCTTACTTTAAAGATGTTGCCAATAAAAACGGGATCCGTTCGGATATTGTTTCGACGAATGCCAATTCGCAGTATTATTCTACATTAAACGGAGTGTCTCCTTACGGGGTAAATATGATTACGAGAAGTGTGGAAGGAACATACAAAAGGTTCGTCCATTTCGTAACGCAGAACAGGAAGAAAAGCTTTGAGCAGATCGACAATATCGGAGGCGGAAGAGTATGGAGCGGGACCCGGGCTAAGCAGATCGGTCTGGTAGATGAATTGGGGACCTTGAATGATGCTGTAAAATTTGCCGCTCAGAAAGCAGGATTAAAATCATACAGCGTGGCTTCGTATCCAAAAAGGATGACGCCGTTTGAACAGATTTTCAAGGATCTTAATGAAGATGATATTTCTGCAAGGGTTGTACAAAGCAAAATCGGAAAAGCCAATTATGAACTGTTGCAGCAGATCGTAGAAGAAAGAAAGCTGCAGTCTGAAGTAAAAATGGAAATGCCCTACCAGATTAAAATCAATTAAACTAAATTATATTGCATAAAAAATGGCGGATTTGAATTTCAAATCCGCCATTTTAATTTTTTATTTTACCCGGTTAAGCTCTCCTGGTCATCATTCCGTAAATCCACAGAACGATCAAAGCGCCCCCGATTGCCAGGATCCAGCTTCTGAAATTCCAGAAAGAATCTACATCTCCCCAATGAAGTAAGTATACGCCTATCGATCCTCCGATAAAGGCCCCGATGATTCCCAGAATCATGGTAATAAGCATTCCTCCTCCCTGTTTTCCAGGCATGATCGCTTTAGCAATTGCTCCGGCTAATAGTCCGAAAATAATCCATGTAATAAATCCCATAGTTGCATTTTTTAATGTTAATATTAATTTGGTTCATTATTGATGATGGGAAAACATGATGAACATCATCTTTTCTTGAAAAATGAATCTACAAACTCTGTACCATTAAACAATTGCAGGTCCTGCATCTTTTCTCCGACACCGATATATTTTACCGGAATCTGGAATTGATCTGAGATCCCAATAACCACGCCTCCTTTCGCTGTTCCGTCAAGTTTTGTGACCGCTAAAGCATTGACTTCCGTAGCTGCTGTAAACTGCTTGGCCTGCTCGAATGCATTCTGACCGGTAGAACCGTCAAGAACCAGCAAAATTTCATGAGGGGCATCAGGAATTACCTTCTGCATAACCCTCTTGATTTTTGAAAGCTCATTCATCAGGTTGATTTTATTATGAAGCCTTCCGGCAGTATCAATAATGACGACATCGGCATTCTGCGCAACGGCACTCTGTACGGTGTCAAAGGCTACGGATGCCGGATCGGATCCCATCTCCTGTTTTACGATAGGGACGCCCACCCGCTGGCTCCAGATCACCAACTGATCTACGGCTGCAGCCCTGAATGTATCGGCGGCTCCCAGTACAACTTTTTTTCCTTCTGTGGTAAACTGGTGGGCCAGCTTTCCGATGGTGGTGGTTTTTCCTACGCCGTTTACGCCAACCACCATAATAACGTAAGGCTTTTTGGAAGCATCAATATTTCCCGTCCCTGCGTGTGGGTTTTCGAGCAGCAATCCTGAAATTTCATCCCGGAGAATTTTATCCAGTTCGCTTACACCGACGTATTTGTCACGGGCTACACGTTCTTCAATTCTTTCGATGATTTTGATGGTGGTGGAAGCACCGACGTCGGAGGCAATGAGTATTTCTTCCAGATCATCCAGTACTTCATCGTCTACTTTGCTTTTACCGACTACGGCTTTTGTCATTTTTTCAAAGAAACCCTGGCTGGATTTTTCCAATCCTTTGTCTAACGTCTCTTTTTCTTCTTTTTTAAAAATATTTTTAAACCAACTCATCTTATGAATTATGGAATTTATTAATGAAGGAAATCTGTATAAAAGCCTGAAGTATACAATCCTGATTCTTTTCATGATTGAACTTCCGGTCTCCGGCTTCTGACTTCCAGCTAGATTAAAAGCAAAGATAACAAAAAAACTACCCAAAAGCTGAGTAGTTTTTATATTGTAAATAAAGTGTAGATTATTTTTTCAAATAACCATCTACTTCGTCTGCATTCATTACTTTTTCTTCGAAAACGTAAGCTCCTGATTTAGAAGACTTCACCATTTTCACGACTTTAGTCATTTTTTTAGACTGTCCGCTCTGTAGGGTTGCTACTACTTTCTTTGCCATGGTAAATTATATTTTATAAATTACTTGATTTCTTTGTGTACGGTTACCTTTTTAAGAACAGAATTGTATTTTTTCAATTCCAATCGCTCTGTAGTGTTCTTTTTATTTTTAGTAGAAATGTATCTGGACATTCCCGGCATACCACTTTCTTTATGCTCTGTACATTCAAGGATTACTTGAACTCTGTTTCCTTTTTTTGCCATGATTTAGTTCTTTTTTATCAATCCGTTTCTAGTTGCTCTTTCAATAGCTTCCTCGATTCCAATCTTGTTAATCACTCTCAATCCATGAGCTGATACTTTCAGTGTTACGTGCTTATCCTGCTCCGGAAGGTAAAATTTCTTCTCTAATAAGTTAATTTCAAAACGACGCTTCGTTTTGTTATTAGCGTGAGAAACGTTGTTACCAACCATTGCACGCTTTCCTGTTATTTGGCAAATTCTTGACATATCTCGATGTTCTTATTTGTACTATAATATTTGAGAGTGCAAAATAAC
>JAKOOG010000282.1 GCA_022701545.1 Weeksellaceae bacterium
ACGATATGCCGATTGTTTATCCTCCCAGCTTCGATTGCATGGGATTGGTTCCGTTCAACATCAATCCGCATTATCTCGACCCCAACCCCGATCTGAAACACAACGGGGAAACCAGGGAAACCCGGATTAAAGAGTTTTTAACGCAGAATGATCTTAAAGTCGTAGGCCTCCGCGAAGGAAACTGGATTCGCAGAAAAGGAGATCGGATTACGGTAGAAGGCTCCGAGCTGACAAGAATCTTTGAAAAAAATAGAGAGCCGTATGAGCTGGAGGCGGGCTCCGAGCTATAGCCGTTATGAAGTATTCAAAACGGGAAACCGATCAGTTCGTTGAAGCCAATCTCCTGAATTTTCAGTTAAACGGTACGGGTTGGCATCAGCTCATCCGTGATATGCTTTACGAATTTTGCCTGGCGGGATGGAATCTGAATAACAAGGTCGGCGGAAAAGAAAAATTCGGCGGATTACGTTGTTACAGCTTTTCCGGAGATGATATCATCAATAGTGAAATTAAGAGAATAATAAGAAAATATGAAGCCTTATCAGTTAAAACCTGCGAAATATGCGGCAGTGCGGGCAAATTAAGGGTGGTCAATGGCTGGGATGTAACTTTGTGCATCAATCATTATATAGAGGACATAGATGTTATTTATATTAAAGGTGACACTGTTTTTCTCAACGACCGTTCTCTGTTTAAGCTAAGTGAAATAAAAAAGGTGGAAACGCCCAATTCTTTTAAAGAAATACGGGTCTATTTATCCAGTGATGAAAAGCATATTTCATTGAATGTCGGAAATCCTAACTATTACCTGTTGCTGAGATCCATTCCATTGCATCTATTTTCGGAAGAATACCGAAACAAGATCAGATTAATCTTTGAAAACTTAAAAGACTGCGAAATCTGCGGATATAAAGCCCTGTGGGACGAACACTGTTTAAGATGTAGTGACGAACCTTGGCGGGACTCCTTACTGGATGACTATGAAGATAAAACAGAATACGTGAAACAATCCCAGATGTTACTTCGTATGGATCAAGACAGTTATCAAGAAGTTGCCAATTTCTGTGACCGGTCATTTGAAAAGACGGAAAATTACCGGATTCTTTTTAATGACGACGAATTTGAAGAATTCGAAAAAGGCTGGTAAGGCCGGAAGTACCGTAATTTTAAATTATATTTGAATAAACAATCTTTCATGAAAAACGTTTTCCCAATATTTCTCTTTTCAACCCAAATGGTTCTGGCGCAGAATATTGCCCAGAAACTGGATGCTGCAACCAAAAACCTGATGGAATCCTCCGGTGCGGTTTCGTCCAATTTATCCTTTTACGTTTCGGATGAAAACGAGAATCCCATTTATGATTATCAGGGAAATAAAGGCCTTTCCACCGCTTCGACCCAAAAAATATTTACGGCGGCAGCGGCTTTGGAAGTATTGGGTAAAAACTATACCTATAAAACAACGTCAGCCTATTCCGGAACTATTTCCAACGGGAATCTGAACGGAAACCTGTTCCTCAGCTCAACCGGGGATCCTACCTTGGGAAGCTGGAGATACGAGTCTTATAAACCGGAAAATTTTAAGCAGAAACTTATAGAGGCCGTAAAGAAATCCGGCATCAAAAGAATTTCGGGAGACTTGATTGTCGACGATTCCTATTTCGACCACCAGACCATTCCCGGAGGGTGGCCGTGGGACGATTTGGGAAACTATTACGGAGCAGGGGTCTGGGGCATCAATTGGCGCGAGAACCAGTTCGACCTCAATGTCAACGGAACGGAATTCAAAAGTTTTTCCTATCCTCTGGAAGGCGTCAGCTGGCTGAATGATCTGAAAGCGGGAGGAAGCTCAGACCAAAGCTTAATTTTCACGGCACCGCATTCGGACGTTGCCTTAATTAACGGGACGCTGCCTTCCAAACTGGTGACGGTTTCCGGTGCCGTTCCCAATCCGCCTTTGCAGCTGGGTGTTGAAGTCAAGCAATGGCTGAAAGAATCAGGAATCGATTTTTCCGGGAAAGTGGTGACGAATTCCAAGCTTGAAATCGAAGGAAAGAAACCTCCTGCGTTCCCTGAAAAGAACGTCATTTTAACGTATGAATCGCCGACTTTAGACAAAATCGTCTATTGGTTTTTAAGAAAGAGCATCAATATGTACGGTGAAACATTAATTAAAACTTTGGCCAAAGAAAAGAAAGGAAATCCAAGCTTTAAGACGGGGGTTGCCTACCTGAAAGAATTCTGGAAAGGGAAGGGAATCAATCCGGCGATGATCAATTTTGCCGACGGCAGCGGGCTGTCGCCACAGAATTATGTTTCGGCAAAAGCGGAAGTGCAGGCTTTGCTGTACGCTAAAAAACAGTCTTGGTTCGAAGTTTATTACGAGGGTTTTCCTACCCAGGACAACGGCATCAAAATGAAAAGCGGAACCATGAGAGACACCAAATCCTACGCGGGTTTCCACACCTCGAAAGAGGGAAAGAAATATGTATTTTCAATCATCATCAACAATTACCAGGGCAGCGGCGGTGCGGAACTGCAGAAAATCCTGAATGTTTTAAAATAAATCAAAATTTTGAAGAAATCCTTATTTGCAAGACTTAATAACTGGATCATTTTTACCCTGATGACCATTGTTGTCCTGACAACGGTGATTGCCTCTACGATTCTGATCAACTTCCTCCGCCGGGAAGAGGTAAGGAGGGTCGATATTCTGGTAAGTGCCTTAAAATTCCAGCAGGAAACGGAGAACCCCAATCTGGAAATCCAGGCGTTGCTCTTGCAGATTTACAGCTCCAATACCACGATTCCGCTGATTATTCTGGATAAGAGCGGGCAGATTATCGAGCATAAAAATATTCCGCAGGATATACAGAACAATTCGGAGGAGATCATCATGCTGGCGAAGAAAATGGCGAAAAGCTATCCTCCCATTGAAATCAACATCCTGAAAGGGAACAAGCAGTTTGTGTATTACGATAATTCCCGGCTGCTAAACAACCTGCAGTATTCCCCATATATTCTGGGACTTTTTATTCTTTCCTATTTCGGGTTTACCTTCTGGTTCTTCCGCACGATAAAAAAAACGGATGAAGGTTATCTCTGGGCCGGTTTAGCCAAAGAGACGGCTCATCAGATCGGAACGCCCCTGTCTTCCATGATCGGCTGGATGGAGATCATGAAGCTGGATACCCCGGATTCCGAAGGTGTCCATGAAATTGAAAAAGACATCGAACGGTTAAGGACCATTTCCGAAAGGTTCTCGAAAATCGGCTCCGTTCCCGAGCTTAACGACCGGGATTTCAATGCCACCATTCAGGAAAATTACGATTATTTAAAGACAAGAATCTCAAAAAAGATCAACTTTGGCCTGCACCTGCCTAATCATACGGTATTAGTTCCCCACAATAAAATCCTGATGAGCTGGGTGATTGAAAATCTGGTAAAAAATGCAGTTGACGCGATGAAAGGCGAAGGCTCGATCTCAATGACCGTTATTGAAAGAAACAAAAGCATCGTGGTGCAGGTGCAGGATACCGGAAGCGGGATGACGAAACAACAGGCAGCCAATGCATTCAAGCCCGGCTATTCCACCAAAAAACGAGGCTGGGGACTCGGGTTGTCCCTGGCCAAAAGGGTAATCCAGGAATACCACAACGGGGACATCAAAATTTCACAGACGGAAGTGGGGAAGGGAACAACATTCAGGATTACCATCCGGAAAGTATAAAGTCTTTCCCACAGATTTCAAAACTTTAAACTCATCTCTTACTCAATATGGGTGCAAAATCTTGCGTCCAATAAAAAAAGCGGAGAAAATTTCCCCGCTTCATGTAATTTATCTTATTCAAAACTATTTCTTTCCGGTCAGCCACTGATCCTGAAGTTTCTTTTCAGCAGGAGTCGGGTTGGTTTTGAACGCAAGGGTTTCCACCGTCATCTTGTCCAGAACCGCTTTCCCTTTAAGATCGATTTTATCGGTTTTATCGCCGTTCTTTCTCAAAACGGTAACCGTTACATTCTGTCCTTCCTTGATGGTTCTTGAGTATTCAATAAACGCCTGGATGTTCTGGATGTTGATGGTTTTTCCGTCCAGGGCAACGATCTTATCCGTAATTTTCAGGCCGATGCTTTTGGCAAAAGATGACTGTGCGGAACTTTCATCGAATACAAATGCATTGTCTTTCTCATCATAACCTGTCTGCTGCGGATCCCTGATGAACCAGAAAATCGGCGGTGTTTCCTGCTTCTTCGTTTCCACACCGGCCATATTTAAATATTGGGCATATGGAGTCGGCTGGTCCCCTGCAATGTATTTATTGTAGAAATCTTTTACCTGAGGATATCCTGTAACGGCTACAAGCTCATCAATTAATTTGTCGTCTTTAAAAGGCTTGTTCTCACCGAACCGCTGGGATAGTTTACGGATCATATCGCGGTAGCCCATTTCCCCGTTCGACAGTTTTCTCAACTCAATATCCAGGCACATCGCCAGAAGCGTACCTTTTTCATAGACGTTTCTGTACTGGTCTTTGTATTCATCCTTCAGAACATTTTTACTCATTACCGTAAAAGGCATGGTGTCGTTGTAGTTCTTGGAATTGGCAATTTTTTCACTCATTCTTTGAAGGAATTCGTCTTTGGTGATCAGGCCTTCCTGGATCTGGAAGAGGTTGGCAAAATACTCCGTACCGCCTTCATACATCCAGAGGTGCTGCGACATTTTCGGATCGGCATAATCAAAATAATGAATTTCCTCAGAATGGGTTTTCAGCGGGTTCACCGTATGGAAGAACTCGTGGGAAACCACATCGGTAAGGGTTTTGTCAATCGCTTCTTTCGGCATCATTTCCGGCAGCACCACGCTGGTGGATTCATGATGCTCCAAAGCCCCGAACCCTTTGATGTGCGGTTCTTCGTTTCCTGCAAGATACAGCATGATCGCATATTTTTTATTGGTGTTCATATCCCCCAGGAATTTCTTCTGGGCCACCACCATCTTTTCAAGATTCTCTTTAAAATCGGCAGCTTTGTATTTACCGGTCGGGGAATAAACACCCAGTACAAGATCCATTCCTCCTGCATTAAAGGTAATGTAATCCGGTTTTGTGTACATCAGCGGAGAGTCCGTTACTTTTGCGTAATTGGCCAGGGTATAGGTGTCCGTCGATTCGGATTTGTCCTGATCGACAAGGGCGGTCGTTCCGTAGAAATCCGTCGGTTTTTTGACAACCAGCTGATACGGAACATCCTGCATATTATCGATATAACCGATAAACCCGTGGGTATTGATGAGATATACTTTGCCGGCCTCAATATCCGTTCCCGATGGTGAAAACACAGCTTTGTGCTTCGACTCATCCATTTCGTCATCAAAACTGTCGTTGACGAGATAAGTGACTTTGCTCAAATTCTGCGCGTTTTTCAGGGCATAGGTATTGTCATTGACTTTGGTAAAAGGAATTTCTTTTCCTTTGTTATCTATAAATTTAACGCCTTCCACAAAACGTCCGTAATCGTCTACGGAATAGGTTCCCGGAACCGTTTTCGGAAAATGGAATTTGACGTCGCCGGACTTCATTTTCGGAAATTCCATCATAACCGCTACCTTATCGTCTTTTACATTAACGAGGTCAATGGTGGTTTTTATGGATTGGGCATTCACCATGAAAGCGGTTAAAATACCCAGGCTTAAAGCTGTTTTTTTCATTGAGTTGGATTTATAGCTAAATAGTTGCTGAAAGATAAATTTTGTTACGGAAATGTTTATTAAACTTTGTTAAATTTAAATCCGATTTAATGTAATTCGTCTTTAAATGATCCGGATGAGAATAAATAATTGGCCTGAAAATATTGTATTGTCATCCGGATTATTAAAAAACTTTTATTGAATAATTAAAAGCAAGACCACCATCCGGGATCGTGTCTTTATTAAGTTACTGTACTTTTTTAAAGTTGATATAATAATTTTTGTTGAATTCTACCGGAGTTCCCTTTTTAAGCTTTACGGTCTGCCATTGCTCGGTCGGCTTAATGGTTATTCCTTCAACAATAACCGGGAGATTGAAATTTTTGACCGTGTTGGTATACCTGAATTTCAGTTCATCTCCTTTTTGCGAATATTCCAGTACCGGAACTTTAGTCGTTCTTAAATACTGGTTGAATACACTCGAAAAATCAATTCCCGACTTTTTCGATATATAATTCTCGATCTGCTGGGTAGTGACGGTTTGGTGATAAAAATCTTTATTGATGCCTCTCAGGATCTGCCTGAACTTTTCGTCATCGTTGATCACCTGGCGGATCGTATGGATCATGCTGGCCCCTTTCGGATACATATCACCGCTGCCTTCGTTTCTTACCCCGTATTTCCCGATAATGGGCGCGTCGTTCTGAATAATATTCCGGATTCCCTGGGCGTAGATCTCTGCCGATTTTTTATCCATATACTTTTCGGTAAACAGCACTTCGGAATAATTGGTAAAACTTTCATGGATCCACATATCCGCCTGGTCTTTAGCCGTGACATTGTTGGCAAACCATTCGTGGCCGCTCTCGTGGATGATGATGAAATCCCAGTTCAGTCCTATCCCGGTACCTGACAGATCTCTTCCGAGGTAGCCATTCTGATAGCCGTTTCCGTAAGCCACGCTGCTTTGATGCTCCATCCCCAGATAAGGTGACTCTACCAGCTTGTAGGAGTCTTCGTAAAAAGGATACGGACCGAACCAGTATTCAAAGGCCGACAGCATTGGCTTTACCTGCTGGAATTGTTTTTTCGCTTTCTCTGCATTGTAATCCAGTACCCAGTAATCCAGGTCCAGCTTTCCTTTTTCTCCGCTAAAGGTATCTTTGAAATTTACATACTTCCCGATATTCGGAATGATGGAATAAGCATTGATCGGGTTTTTCACTTCCCAGGTGTAGGCCATCTTATCGCCTTCCGCTTTTTTACTGATCAGCCTTCCGTTTCCTACGCCCACAAGATCTTTCGGTGTAATGATTTTCATGACGATTCCGTTGTCAGGCTCATCGCTCCAGATGTCTTTTACCGGAAGCCAGACCGACGCCCCAATGCCTTCATCGGCGGCGCTCATCCAAGGATTTCCCCTTTCATCCCTGGTGAACACCCAGCCTCCGTCCCACGGTGCATTTTTAGCAATCGTAGGATTTCCGGAATAGGTAACTTTTAGAGTATATTTTTCTCCTTTTTTGAAGGTTTTATTGGTTTTAATCCAGATAAAATCACCTTCCTGCTTGTATTCCGCCACCGGGAAACTGGCTTCCACCTGATCAGCTTTCATAGGCTGCTGGAGATCGATCTGGAAAGTAGGATTGGTGACATCTTTTATGATCTCGAAGCTGATGAGGCTGTTTCCTTTAATGGTTTTCATTGCAAAATCAGGCTCTACGGAAAGATCATATTTTTTTACATCCCAGAAGTTCCGGAACTGGGTGTTGGAACCCTTTAAAGTATCCTGTTTGGTAAATACTTTATCTTTTTCAAACAACTGCCCGAAAACCAGTCCTGAAGCAAATAAAAGTGTAAATGAAAGTTTTTTCATCTGAAATAAAATTAATGGACTAAAATAAAGAATAAATCGATGCTGAACTATATTTAGATCATAAAATCTCTTCAATGAGGCGTGAAATCCAAGGTTTTGTTACAGTCCGGAAGGTGAATGGTGAATCGTCAATTCATTTAGCTTGTCAATTACCTAACGGTGATCATCTGTAAAACTGACTTTTGTTAATGCATAAAAAATCCCGCAGAAGAAATCAGCGGGAATATATTTTAGGGTTTAAATACTTATTTCTGAACGACGGGTAGATTGGCCGCAGCTCTCTGTACTTTTTTATAGGTATAAGAACACATGATAATGCTGAATTCATATAGCAGGAGCAACGGGAATGCTGCCATAACCATACTGAGAACATCTGCCGGCGTAATAATGGCGGCAACCACCATAATTAAAACAATCGCATGGCGACGGTAGGTTTTCATGAACATCGGGGTCAGGATGCCGAGGGTTGTAAGGAAATAGATAAGCACCGGAAAAAGGAAAATAACGCCCATTCCCAAAACCACCTGCAAAAACAGGGTTGTATAATCACTCAGGTCATACAGCGGAATGATAATATCAGAGATTTTGAAAATCACCCCGAAATTAACGGCAAAAGGAAGGATCAGATAATACCCGCACAAAACACCGGTCATAAATAAAATCCATACCGAATTGATAATAAAAAGAGAGTTTTTTCTTTCCTTAGGATGTAATGCAGGACTGATGAAACGCCACAGTTCCCATACAATATAGGGAAATGCAAGTACGATTCCGCCGAAAATGGAAACGGCCATCATCACATTGAACTGCTGGTAAAGCTTACTGGCACGAACCGGGAAATCTTTCGGAAGGTGGATACTGTCTTCTCCAAGAATCATTTTGGAAAAATGGTTCACGATTTCAAAGGTTGCAAAATCATTTCGGGTAGGACCGAAGAATACATGATCCATAATCCAGTTGATATTGAAACCGATAACGATCGCAGCAACCACTATGGCAAGGATCGAACGGATGAGGTGGCCTCTCAGTTCGCCAATATGTCCCCAGAAAGACATGTCTTTAGCATCACTCACAGAATAATATTTTTAAGATCTCAAATTTAGGAAAAAAGTTTTACTAAAGTGGGGTGTCGGAAGCAGGAAGATGGAAGTTTATTTGCCAAATCAGAAAAAAATGTAAATAATGCAGCAACACCATTGGATATTGAAAGATGATCAGCCTTAATATTGACCGGAAAAAACTCCGGACCCAGTCTCCTTTCCAGCCTGTAAATGTGATTTCTGCTTTGGGGTTTACATTAATTGATCCCCTCGTCCAGCAGTTTGTGAAGGTCGATTATTCCGAAATATTTTCCGTTTTCCGTTACCACAAGCTGCCCGATGTTGTTGTCCTTTAAAATCTGCATGGCTTCTTTGGCCAGCGCTGTTTTTTCGATGGTTTTCGGGCGTGCCGACATAATATCTTTTGCCAGGACCTTAGAAATATCATCCCCTTTTAACAGCATCCTTCTCAGATCCCCGTCGGTGATGACCCCGATAATCTCATCTCGCTCCGTCACTACGGTGATCCCATGTCTGGAGCTGCTGATTGAAATGATAACGTCTTTCACGGTATCGTTTTCCGTAACCTGAGGTTTTTGGGAAGATACGAAATCGTCAACTTTCGAAATCAGATTTTTCCCGAGGCTTCCGCCCGGATGGAATTTGGCAAAATCATTGGCCTTAAACTCATTCATTTCCATCAAGGCAATGGCCAGAGCATCTCCCAGGGCCATCTGCAGGGTGGTTGAACTTGTCGGAGCCAGTTTATTAGGGCATGCTTCCGTATCGACGTGGGCATCCAGTATCACATCGGAAAATTCAGCAAGCCTGCTGGCGGGATTTCCCGTCATGCCGATCAGAGCAGACGAATAGTCCTTTAAATAAGGCACGAGATTCACAATTTCGGGGGAGTTGCCGGAATTCGAAATACATAAAACCACATCCTGTTTCTGGATAACTCCCAAATCCCCGTGGATGGCTTCGGAGGCATGTAAAA
Source organism: Weeksellaceae bacterium (assembly GCA_022701545.1). Lineage (GTDB taxonomy): Bacteria > Bacteroidota > Bacteroidia > Flavobacteriales > Weeksellaceae > Chryseobacterium. The sequence goes on from JAKOOG010000282.1 coordinate 9,603, forward strand.
ACTGGGAAGGGGTACCGGTAGAATTTAAAGTGGCTACGATTTTATTTCCCACGTGTGCCGATTTGCCGATTCCGACAACAATGAGCTTTCCTTTTGCCGAATGAATGATCTCTACCGCTTTTATGAAATCATCTCCCAGTCTGAAGGCCAGTTTCTGAAGTTCTGCAATTTCTATTTCCAGGGTGCTTTTCGCGATTGAGATAATGTCGGCTTTTTCCATTCTGATTTATCGGTATATTAAAATTCCCTTTGAATACGTTATGTTATAAAAGGATATTAAATATAAATTTTATTATTTATAAATTCGTTCGCTTTTATTTTAGGCGAAAAATTCATAACTTTGGATTAGATGCAAATTTAGCAATAGAAAATTAGATGAGCGCAAAAAAAGCCAATTTATCAGGCGAATTGAAAAAACATTTCGGGTTTTCCACTTTCAAAGGCCAGCAGGAAAAGATCATTGAAAACCTTATGAACGGTAAGGATATTTTTGTTCTGATGCCTACGGGCGGTGGCAAATCCTTATGTTACCAGCTTCCGGCTCTTATTTCGGAAGGCACGGCCATTGTGGTATCGCCCCTGATCGCATTGATGAAAAACCAGGTCGATGCGGTGAACGGTCTTTCATCTGATGACGGGGTAGCCCATGTTTTGAATTCATCACTCAACAAAACACAGACCAAACAGGTTTTTGACGATATAAAAAATGGTAAGACCAAGCTGCTGTATGTGGCCCCGGAATCATTGATCAAAGAAGAATATCTTGATTTCCTGAAAGATGTGAAAATATCTTTTTGTGCGATTGATGAAGCGCACTGTATTTCGGAATGGGGACATGATTTCCGGCCGGAGTACCGGAACCTGAAATCCATCATCGATAAAATTGCCGATGTTCCGGTGATTGCTCTAACTGCCACAGCAACACCAAAAGTTCAGGATGATATCCAGAAAACACTGGGAATGACCAATGCTTTGGTTTTTAAGGAAAGTTTTAACAGGCCGAATCTTTATTATGAAGTACAGCCGAAGATCAATGTAGATAAGGAGATTGTACGATTCATCAACCGTCATAAAGGAAAATCGGGAATTGTCTACTGCCTGAGCCGCCGGAAAGTGGAGGAATTTGCTCAGCTTTTACAGGTAAACGGAATCAATGCGCTTCCTTACCACGCGGGCCTTGACCAGAAAGTAAGAGTCACCAATCAGGATAAATTCCTGATGGAAGAAGCAGACGTAATTGTCGCAACGATTGCTTTCGGAATGGGAATAGACAAGCCGGATGTGCGTTTTGTAATCCATTACGATTTTCCGAAATCCCTGGAAAGTTATTACCAGGAAACCGGACGTGCGGGAAGGGACGGGGGCGAAGGCCATTGCGTAGCATATTATGATCCGAAGGATATTGAGAAACTGGAGAAATTCCTTGCTCAGAAGCCTGTTTCCGAAAGGGAAATCGGATTGCAGCTGCTGAATGAAGTAGTAGGCTATGCCGAAACTTCCATGAGCCGGAGACAGTATATCCTGTACTATTTTGGGGAAAACTTCGATCCGGTAAACGGAGACGGTGCCAAAATGTGCGATAATTCTTCCAATCCGCCCAAGCTGAAAGATGCGACGGATGATCTGAAAAAAGTCCTGGAACTCATCAGGGATACCGGTGAAAAATTCAAGTCAAAGGATCTCATTACCGTTATTGCGGGAAAGGAAACGGCTGTTACCAAGTCTTATAAGCTTGAACAGAGCCCTTATTTCGGATTTGGGAAAGAAGAAAAGGACAACCACTGGAAAACGATTCTGAGACAGGCAACCGTTCAGAATTTCTTGCTGAAAGATATAGAAACCTACGGCGTTTTAAAAATTTCGGAAAAAGGAAGATTGGTGCTGGACGGAAAAATGGAGCATGCTTTTCTTATTGCTGAAGACCGGGAATTCGATCTGACACAGGCCAAAGCGGACAGCGATCAGGTACAGATGCAGTCCGGCGGAGGACTGGATCAGAACCTGTTCAATCAGCTAAAGGAATTAAGGAAAAAAGTAGCTAAAAAGCACGGCATTCCGCCTTATACCGTATTTATGGATCCGAGTCTTGAGGACATGACGGTTCAGTATCCGGTGAAAGTGGAGGAGATTGCCAAAATATATGGAGTAGGCGAGGGAAAGGCCAAGAAATATGGGAAAGAATTTGCCGATTTTATCAGCAAATATGTAGAAGATAACAACATCGAGCGGACTCAGGATATGGTGCTTAAACAGGTGGCCAACAAATCCAGCCATAAGGTTTTCATCATCCAGAGCACCGATAAAAAAATTGACCTTGAAGATATTGCAAGGGCCAAAAACCTTTCCATGGACGAACTGCTGAAGGAAATGGAACGCATCGTCTATCAGGGAACCAAGCTGAATATCGACTATTATATTGAAGATAATTTTGATGAAGATATTGTCGATGGCTTTATGGAATTCATGAATGAATCCGAAAGCGACAGCATGAAGGTTCTTCTGGACGAATTCGGGGACGAGCTTTCCGACGAAGAAGTAAGAATGCTGAGGATAAAATTCATAAGCGACGTTGCCAACTAAGATGATTCTTAACGATAATGAAATAATTAAAAAAGAAATTCTTCCCCGGAAGAGTTTCTTTTTTAATACAACGGAGAAGATCAGAATGGTATTTTCCGTGTTTTATCTGGCAATTTCCGTGTTTTTTATTTTGAGTGGTTCCCCGGTTATTTTTTTTGGAATCATCCTATTTTTTGTAGGTCTTTACTTGGCTGTTTTCAGATGGGTGTTAAAATATTTCGATATCAGAAACAATTATTACCTCATTACAAACCAAAGAATAATTATTGCAAAAAAGTCAACTCATGAAATTGAAAAAGAGAAGGCATTGAAAGAAATTGTCCAGATCAACGCGGAAATGAACGGCAATTTTTTCGGCAATATTATTTTTGGGGAGCCCGAGGGTATTTTTGGCAGAAATGATGAGCCCTTCTCATTTTTTAACAGATCGGGAATGAGTTTTAAAGAAGACCAATATGCTTTTCTGAGTGTGGAAAATATGAACGAAATTATTCCGGTTTTTGGGGAACTTGGTTTGAAGGTTACCAAAACTTTTTACTAATTTTACAGAGATGAAAAAGATCTCTGTCATATTTATCCTGCCGGATCTGGAAACCGGCGGCGCGGAAAGGATTGTAACCACGATTGCAAACCATCTCTCACGGGAACAGTTTGAACCAAAGATTTTGCTCTTGCGCAAACAGGGAGGCTATCTTAATTTCCTGAGAGAAGATGTGGAAATCATAGACATCAATACCGAAAGAATCAGGCATTCGCTAAAGCCTATTCTGGCAGAAATCTACCGCAGAAAACCGGATATCGTGTTTTCGGGATTCGGTGAGGTGAATGCTTACCTTTCTTTATTCATCAGACTTTTTCCTAAAACGAAATTTATTGCCCGGGAAACCAATGTCGTGACGCAGCATGTAACCCGGAAAGAAATAAAATTTTTTTACAATTTCTATAATAACTACAACAGGATCATTGCCCAAAGCGATGATATGCTGAAGGATCTTACTAAAAATTTCAGGATTAAACCGAAAAAAGTTATTAAAATCAACAATCCGGTGGATTTTGATTTTATTGAAGAAAAACTTACGGCGGCTCAAAAACCGGAAACCTTTAAATACAATTATAAAAATGTGGTGGCCATCGGAAACTTATCATCCAGAAAAGGCTTCGATAACCTGCTGAAAGTTTTTTCCAGGCTTAAAAACGAAAATGTTCTACTCCATATCCTGGGTGACGGGCAGGATCGTGACCTTTTGCATCAGATGAAGGAATTTTTAGGACTGGAACATGTTATTTTTCATGGACGGCAGGAAAACCCGTATCCATTTCTGAAATATGCGGACCTGTTTATTCTTTCGTCACGATATGAAGGCTTCCCGAATGTTTTGCTGGAAGCCGGCGCCTGCGGAACCTATGCTTTGGCCAACAACTGTCCGGGAGGAATCAATGAAATTATTCTGGACAACATCAACGGAGAGATCTCCGATATTGAGAACCATGAGGATTTTGCACAGAAAATCATGAGCATCCTGCATCAACACCATGATCCGAAAGCGATTGAAAGCTGTATTAAATCCAGGTTTTCGAAGGATATTATTCTGGATCAGTATGAAAGAGCCTTATTGGATCTGGTAAAACGGTAATTTCTTATTTTTGATCCTTTCAATTATTTTAAAAATCAATTTTCATTCATGATTAAAATTCACAAATTAGGGTGTGCCTGCGAAAAACCGACCTCATCCTATACGGAATTCAGAACTTCAGCACTGGGCGTCGATCAGACCCACGGAAAAGATGCCGGGGTAAGCATTCAGCAGTGCAAGCTCTGCCAGAGAATATGGATCTATTATGCTTTTCATGCAGCCCTTACCTCCGAATCCGGCAAATGGTATAAGGGAATCGTTTCCAAAAAAGACCGCCCGCAGATTACGCCTGAAAATGCATTGGAATATCTGGAAAACCTGGAATGGTATGTGTACGGCGGTGAAATTTTTGGAAATACGACAGCCTTTGGCGCCGGGAAAATTAGTTTGGACTGATTTATCCTGCGACGTAAGTTCAAAAAATTGGCTGGAAGAGGGAGGCTGGATGCTGGAAGTTTTATGACAATACTATTCCAGAATCTTGAATATCAGATAATATTGGAGTCAAACTTTATAATACCAAAATTTGATGAATAAATTTGACGAATTAAAACGAAACCGGTTTATAAAGAAATTACGATCAAATGCAATTGCCATTGTTACCAATCAGATTGAAATCCACTCGGGATATTTTAAGATGAATTATCTTCTAGGCAGAATCAGCGACATTAAAAGGTTGGAAGATATTGATCTAAGTATTTTCGAAACTTACTACAATGAGATCCAGTCTCATCCGATCGGGGATGAAAGAAAACTCTACAGCAAAGAATTCTTAGACAGGCTTGATTCAAAGTTAAAACGGGTCGATGAAAAATATATGGATGCTCTTACTGAAAAATGCGGTGATATCATTGAAAAATTTAAAGAGATCAAAGATTTTTGCTGATTCTTTTAAGTAGAGGTATAACGTTTTCAAAACTTGACAAAACTCACTTGGGGGTATGGCAATTAATCGTTAAATTTGTAAGAACTAAAGAGATAATAAATAAACAAATTCATAAATAACATGAGTCAATTCGATGTTACCGTAATCGGTTCCGGTCCTGGTGGTTATGTTGCTGCAATCCGTGCCGCGCAATTAGGTTTCACAACAGCAATTATTGAAAAATACCCTACTTTGGGAGGAACCTGCCTAAACGTGGGATGTATCCCGTCGAAAGCACTTCTGGACAGCTCTGAACATTTTGAGAACGCGAAGCACCATTTTGCAGGCCACGGAATCATTATCAACGAGCCTCAGGCTGATATTGCAAGAATGATCGAGCGTAAAAACGAGGTGATCAAGCAGAATACGGACGGAATCAGCTACCTGATGAACAAAAACAAAATTACCGTTTTTGAAGGCGTAGGAAGCTTCGAATCCGCCAACCAGATCAAAGTAACGAAAAATGACGGTTCTACAGAAACGATCGAATCCAAATATACCATCATCGCGACCGGTTCCAAGCCGTCTTCTTTACCTTTTATCACGATCGATAAAGAAAGAGTGATTACTTCCACAGAAGCTTTGAACCTGAAGGAAATTCCTAAGCACCTGGTGGTAATCGGTGGAGGCGTAATCGGTCTTGAATTAGGTTCCGTTTATCTGAGATTAGGTGCTCAGGTAACCGTAGTTGAGTTCATGGATAAAATTATTCCTGGAATGGACGGTGCTCTAAGCAAGGAACTTGCTAAAGTTCTTAAAAAACAGGGTATGAAGTTCATGTTATCGACAGCCGTTTCTGCCGTTGAAAGAAATGGGGATACTGTAAAAATTACAGCCAAAGACAAAAAAGGAGAAGAAGTCGTTGTAGAAGGCGACTACTGTCTTGTTTCCGTAGGAAGAAGACCTTTCACAGACGGTCTTGCACTTGAAAAGGCAGGGGTAGAGCTGGACGAAAGAGGAAGAGTAAAAGTAAACGACCATCTTCAGACCAATGTAGCCAATATCTACGCGATCGGAGACGTGATCAAAGGCGCAATGCTGGCACACAAAGCGGAAGAAGAAGGGGTTTTCGTTGCTGAAACGCTTGCCGGACAAAAGCCGCACATCAATTATAACCTGATTCCTGGAGTGGTTTACACATGGCCGGAAGTTGCCGGAGTAGGTAAAACTGAAGAGCAGCTGAAAGAAGAAGGCGTTGCTTACAAAGTAGGGTCTTTCCCGATGAGGGCTCTTGGAAGAAGCCGCGCAAGTGGTGATGTGGACGGATTAGTGAAAATCATTGCTGATGAAAAAACCGATGAGGTTTTAGGAATGCACATCGTAGGCGCAAGAGCGGCCGACCTTATCGCAGAAGGAGTGATTGCTATGGAATTCCGTGCCAGTGCGGAAGACATTGCCAGAAGTTCACACGCACACCCGACGTATGCGGAAGCGATTAAAGAAGCGGCATTGGATGCTACGGCAAAAAGACCGATTCATATGTAATATCTGTCATACAGATAGTCATTTAAAATATTTGTAAATTGGGAGAGGCATTGGCCTCTCCTTTTTTTTAAGGATAAAGTCATAAAAAGAAGGACATGAAAAAGATAATCATCGGATTGGCGTTTCTGGCAGGATTCCATGCATCGGCACAGCAAGCCGGAAAGGCAGGGGAGCGGCTGAAAAATGAAGCCTCCGTTTCCGAACTGGGATCTTCGGATACCAAAGCCAGGGCTAAGAGTAATGGCACCAACAGCAACAATAATCCCGGATTGAGAAACCGGAATACTGATGGTTTAAGAATTAAAAACCCAAACTACCGGTGGAATCCGGATTACGGGTATTCGGAGGTTTTCCTCAGGATTCCGGAACAGGGATTTTTCAGCGTGGAAGCAGGAGATCAGTATATGTCCAACAATTCCGGGCGGTACCGGTTTTTTGATCTGCCGGCCGGAAAAATCCCGGTTTCCATTTACGAAAGCGGCTATCTCGTTTACAGAACGACTTTGAATGTTCGGAACAACAGCAGGATGGTCCTGGATTTTTTCACGACAGAAGGCCTGTATCTGCTGGATAATTACCCCGTACCGAATCAATCGTACGGCTTCAACAGCTGGAACGATGTCTGGAATAATCCGTATGGGTACCAGAACGACTGGGATAGCAGCGGTAATTATCCGGATGTTATGAATAATCAGGACTTTCAGCAGTTTTTTTCAGCCATGAAAAAAGAAGCGTGGTTTGATGATAAAAAGATAGCCTTTATCAAAGCGCAGGGCCGCCACGCCAGGTTTACTGCAAAGCAGATCGGCATTCTTGTAAAAGATTTAAGCTTTGACAAAAACAAAATTGCACTGGCGAAAATGCTTTTTCCGCAGTGTGTTGACAAGCACAGATATTTCATCGTAGGGGATGCGCTGGATTTTGAAAGCAGCAGAAAGGAAGTGATGGATTATATTTCCAATCTTTAATTCTTTTAATTTTAAATTTAAAAAAGTTGCGGAATTTATTTTTCTTTTCAGTCCTCATTTTCTGCTCAGCTTATGGGCAGGATGTTACTGCCATCAGGAAAACTGTTGAACAGATCAACAAAGCCGTGACTTAAACGTTAAGAACAGTGCCTAATGAATATTTCGTTGAGAAACGGCAGGTTACGGATAATGGCAGTGAACTCAAAGGATTTTATGATAAAGGTGAACTCAAAAAATGGAATATCCGGTGAGCGTATCGGCATGGAAAATATCTGACGGCGTATTTTTTTGACCATGGC
>JAKOOG010000300.1 GCA_022701545.1 Weeksellaceae bacterium
GGATGGCTTTCGTAGACCCACAGGGATTCGAACCCCAGATGACTGAACCAAAATCAGTAGTGTTACCGCTACACCATGGGTCTGTATTTCTGTACCGCGAAATTAGAAAAATTATTTTAAAAATAAAAACGATGAGAGAAGATTAATTAATCAAAAATGGATGGGAAAGCTTTTATTTATTGATAGTCAAAGAATTAATTTTGTGATATTGTAACGATGGAAATTTCCAGGGGATTGAAATTCGAATTGATCTCAAATAGACGGGTTTGCTAGCAGGATCATTTGAATGAAATAAAAATCCTATCTTTGCAAAAAAAAATTGGGCTCCAAAAGTTGGAGTAACCCATTGATAATCTTGTCCTGAGCTTTGTCGAAGGATTATTAAACATTTTTTTATGTCGAATATTGTTGCAATCGTTGGGCGTCCCAACGTAGGAAAATCCACCTTGTTTAACCGTTTATTGGAAAGGAGAGAGGCCATCGTCGATTCTACGGCAGGGGTAACCCGTGACCGTCATTACGGGAAATCCGACTGGAACGGGGTTGATTTTACGGTCATCGATACCGGAGGGTATGATGTAAACAATGATGATGTTTTCCAGGGGGAAATTTCAAAACAGGTTCAGCTGGCAGTGGATGAAGCCACATCTATTATCTTTATGCTGAATGTGGAAGAAGGCCTTACCGATACCGATTACGAAATTTATGAGATGCTGAGAAGATCGAATAAACCGGTTTATATCGTTATCAACAAAGTGGATTCATCTAAAGAAGAGCTGGCTGCTACTGAATTCTATCAGTTGGGAATCGAGAAATACTATACGTTATCTTCGGCTACCGGCTCGGGAACCGGTGATCTTCTGGATGATATCGTCAAAGATTTTCCAACCACGGAATACAAAGACCCGTTTGAGGGATTGCCTAAAATCACCATCGCCGGCCGTCCGAACGTAGGAAAGTCTACAATGACCAACGCTTTGCTGGATACGGACCGGAATATTGTAACCGACGTGGCAGGAACCACCCGCGACAGTATCCAGACGCTGTACAACAAATTCGGGCATGAATTCGTATTGGTGGATACCGCCGGAATGAGAAGAAAATCGAAAGTTTCCGAGGACCTTGAATTTTATTCCGTGATGCGTTCTATCCGTTCGATCGAATTTTCCGATGTGGTCGTTATTATGGTGGATGCCACTTTAGGCTGGGAATCCCAGGATATGAATATTTTCGGACTGGCGCAAAAAAACAGGAAAGGAATCGTTATCGTGGTTAACAAATGGGATCTTGTTGAAAATAAGCAGACCAATACCACCCGGGATTTTGAAAATGCCATCAGGGATAAAATCGGGCAGTTCAGCGATATTCCGATTCTCTTTGTGTCTGCACTGACGAAGCAGAGAATCCTTAAAGTCGTGGAAACAGCCATGACGGTATATGAAGACCGTAAAAAGAAAATCAAGACGTCAAAACTGAATGAAGTGATGCTTCCGATCTTTGAAGGGACGCCGCCGCCGGCCAATAAAGGAAAGTACATCAAAATTAAATATTGTGTACAGCTTCCGACGCCCTCGCCGCAGTTCGTGTTCTTCTGCAACCTGCCGCAGTATGTGAAGGAGCCTTACAAAAGATTTACCGAAAATCAGCTGAGAAAAGAATTCGGGTTTACCGGAGTGCCGATCGAAGTGTATTTCAGACAAAAATAATTTCAGTCCCTTTCAGATTTCTGAGAGGGATTTTATTCTTTATTAAATTTATATTTTAAATAAAAAGTTTCACAATAATGAATACAGTTGTATTATCAGAACAGTTTTCTCTGGTAAATTCCTGGATCAACGAACTCAGGAATGTTGAAGTGCAGCAGGACAGGATGCGTTTCAGACGAAATATGGAAAGAATCGGCGAGATTGCAGCATTCGAGATCAGCAAAACGCTTGATTACAAGGAAGTGGAAATTCAGACCCCTCTGGATAAAGTGAACGTAAAGGAAATTGCGGTTCAGCCTGTCATCACCACCATTTTAAGGGCGGGCGTTCCTCTGTTTGAAGGCTTGCTGAATTATTTTGATAAGGCAGACTGCGGATTTGTAGCGGCCTACCGGAAACACGATTCCAATGATTATTTTTCTATTAAGCAGGATTATCTTACGTGCCCGGATATCGGAGGAAGGCCGCTGATCGTCGGCGACCCGATGCTGGCCACCGGTGCCTCACTGATTGAAGCAATCAAAGATCTTTTAACGAACGGAAATCCTTCCGGGCTTCACATTGTGGCAGCCATCGCTTCCAGACAGGGCGTTGAGACGCTTCAGAAAGCTTATCCTGACGCAAAAATCTGGGTGGGCGCAATTGATGAAGATCTGACATCCAAAGGGTACATCACTCCGGGATTAGGCGATGCAGGCGATTTAAGCTATGGTGAAAAACTTCAGCGGTAATTCAGGAATATTGCGGAAATCTTATCGGATCAAATAACAACAGACCTGGCCGTACTTTCTTCACAGAATGTCTGTTTCGCAATACGGCCGGATCTTTTATCCTGAATATTCCAGGAATATGGTATATTTCAAATGACCATGCACTTTCAGTGTTTTCTAGTAAGTCGATGGCTTTAAACCTGAATTTTAATTCCAATTACACATCAACAGCCATCACCAGAACACTTACCGTATTGTTTCCGGACTTCAGGATTTCCCAGGCAATGGTGGCAAGGGTATTTCCGGTGGTAAAAACATCATCGATCAGCAGGATGTGCTTTCCTGAAATCTCTCGGGTCACGGAAAAGGTGTTTTGGGTTTCCAGCCGGTGCTGTTTGTCCTTTAAGGCCTGTGCCTTGGAATAATGGTTTCTTTTGATCAACTCATGGTCAAACGGAATGCTGTAAAACGCGGCCAGGCTTTCGGTAAACAAATGCAGCTGGTTGTATCCACGCTCCCTCAGCTTTTTCGGATGGAGCGGTACCGGAACCAGCAGGTCCGGCTTTTCATTGTGAAAGTCCAACCGCTCGGTAGTCCATTCGGCAAGGATTTTTCCGATGTTTTCCCTGCTTCTGTATTTTAAATCATGAATGATCTGGCGGCTTACGTTTTCTTTTTCAAAGTTCATCAGGGAGAAAGCATTTTCTACAGGGAAAAGAAGCCTGCATTTCTGTCTCATGAAGCTGTCTTCAAAATAACCGGTATGGGTAAAATGAATCTGCTCCATGCAAAGCGGGCAGGTGAGCAGATCGGAATCAATAATCCGGCTGCATGAGATGCAGCGGTTTGGAAAGAAGAGGTCGGCGATCATTTGTGTAGGTAATTTTTTGCTAATATAACAACTTTCAGAATAGGTAGTATTTAATTTTTAAGTTTTACTTTTGAATAAATATTGAGGAAGATGAGCCTGATTTTTGAAAAACAGATTACCGTTACGGAACAACATATCGATGGCAATAACCACGTCAATAACGTCCAGTATGTCCATTGGATGGAAGAAATTGCGGGAGAACACTGGGATTTTGTAAAGCAGATAACGCCCTACCCGGACGACATCTGGATGCTCCTTGACCATCATATTCAGTATAAAAAGCAGGTATTTCTGGGTGATATTATTACCATAAAAACTTACCCCAAAGCGCCTGAAGGAATCCGGCAGCCCCGGAAAGTGGAATTCTACTGTCATGATCAGCTGGTGGTGGATTCAACGACCCTGTGGGTGTTGGTCGATGTAGAAACACAGAAAATCAAAAGGCTGGAAAGTGACTGGCTGGATAAGCTGTGATGATGAGAACAACAGTTTTTATCAGAGCAAGAAATTATCTGATTTTAAACTTTAATTTTTTCTTTTCGTAATTGTATACGGATGCACGAAGACAGTGCCTCCTTTTATCATATGGTAAATTCCTTAATGAATAAATCTGATTCTTCTATATTCGTCCGCACGATCAGTAAATTCTTTTTCTTATACCAACCGTATTTCCATGTAGCTGATTTTACGATTAAAATTAAACCATTGTCCGGGCAGAAGACGGGCAATTAAGCAAACCGAAACTCAAATCAAATTCCTTATCTTTGCAGGATGATACGTATAACAAAAATTTTTACATTCGAAACCGCTCACGTACTGTACAATTACGACGGGAAATGTAAAAATATGCACGGGCATTCCTATAAGCTGTTTGTAACGGTAAAGGGAAAGCCGGTTAATGATTTGGAGAATCCCAAAAATGGGATGGTGGTGGATTTTGGAGATATCAAAAGTATCGTAAAGTCTGAGATTGTAGACGTCTGGGACCATGCTGTTCTCATCAATGGGCTTTCGCCGCACCGCGAACTGGGTGAGGACCTGGAAGAAAAGGGCCACAAAGTGATCTACTGTACCTTTCAGCCGACCTGTGAGAATATGCTGTATGCCATTGCAGCCAAAATAAAATCGAAGCTGCCGGAAGGGATTTCTTTGGCTTACCTGAAGCTTCATGAAACCGAAAACTCCTATGGGGAGTGGCTGGCAGAGGATAATCAGTAATTTATTCAATAAAAATTCAGAAGGTGTTAAAGACGACCATCAACCTGGAACCCGGAAAAAAAGTATATTTCGCTTCAGATCAGCATTTCGGTGCGCCGAACCCAAAGGAAAGTAAGGTGCGGGAAGAGCGTTTCATCCGCTGGATGGACGGGATCAAGCATGATGCGCAGGTTCTTTTTTTAATGGGAGACCTGTTTGATTTCTGGCACGAATGGAAACATGTAATTCCGAAAGGATACGTCCGTGTGCTGGGGAAAATCGCCGAACTGAAAGACCGTGGAATCCACATTTATTTTTTTGTGGGAAACCATGATCTGTGGATGAAGGATTACCTGGAAGATGAAATCGGATGTACGGTTTTCTACAAAAAGCAGTATTTCGAAATGGGCGGCAGGCAGTTTCTGCTGGCCCATGGCGATGGACTGGGCCCTGGTGACAAGGGGTATAAAAGAATGAAGAAAGTATTTACCAACCCGTTGGCACAGTGGTTTTTCAAGTGGCTGCACCCGGATATTGCCATGAAGGTGGCCTTGTACATGTCCCAGAAAAACAAAATGATTTCCGGGGATGAAGACAAGGAGTTTCTGGGCGAAGACAAAGAATTTTTAATTATCTATTCCAAAGAAAAGCTCAAAACCCAGCCGATCGATTATTTTATCTACGGGCACCGCCACCTTCCGATGGTTCTGGACCTGGAGGGGAAAGCAAAATACATCAATCTGGGCGACTGGATTTCGTATTTTACCTACGGGGTTTTCGAACATGAGTTCGAGCTGAAGACCTTTGGGGATGGCACAAAAAAATTACCTCAAAAAGAGGTAATCCTTGAATGAAAATACATTCTTGTTTTTAATCCATATTCCGCGTAATCAAATACAATAAGCCGACCAGAATTTAATTTTATTATTAAAAAAATATTAAAAACAAAGGTTCTTTTATTAATCAGCTCATCATGAGATTATAAATGTAAAGAGTTCAGCAGTGGAAAATATATTCAGCATACAGACAGAACAGGAATTTTTAGCAGCGGCCCTGGAAACCTTCCGCTACCAATATGAAAATGTTGAGGTATACCGGCGTTTTGTGGATTACCTGAACATAAATCCGGATAAAGTGGACCGCCTGGCAAACATCCCGTTTCTGCCGATTGAAATGTTTAAAAACCATGAGATTTTAGATAGAAATGCGACAGCCGGCCTGTTTTTTCAGAGCTCGGGGACTACAAAGATGAACCTTTCAAAGCATTTTATCGCCGACGAAAACAAATATGAAGAAAGCATCTGCCGAAGTTTTGAGCAGTTTATCGGGAAGCCGGAGGATTTTATCTTCCTGGGTCTTTTGCCGAGCTATCTGGAAAGGCAGAACTCGTCTCTGATCTATATGGTAGATTACCTGATGAAGAAATCCGGACAGCCGGAGAACGGTTATTTTTTGTACAACCATGAAGACCTGTTTAATCTTCTAGATACGCTGGGCAGTAGAAAAGTGATCCTTTTCGGCGTTTCCTTTGCCTTGCTGGATTTTATCGATTACTGCAGATCCGGGCAGAATGGCGGATCCCTGAACGCCTTGGAAAATCTGATCGTTATCGAAACCGGAGGAATGAAGGGAAGAAAAGAAGAAATGACCAAAGACGAGCTGCTGAAAATATTGCAGGAAGGTTTTAAAACGGATGCTATTTATTCCGAATACTCGATGACGGAACTTCTTTCGCAAGCCTATTCTTTGGGAAACAATGAGTACGAATGTCCCAACTGGATGAAAATCATGATCCGGAATGCGGAGGATCCTTTTAATTATGAAAAAGAAGGAAGGACCGGCGCTATCAATATTATCGACCTGGCGAATATTCATTCGTGTGCATTTATTGCGACCCAGGATCTGGGAAAAACCGTCGGAGATAAATTTCAGGTACTGGGAAGAATCGACCATTCGGACATCCGCGGCTGCAGCCTCCTGGTGAGTTGAGGTGGGATGTGCATGGGTGAGAATATTTTACAGTTAGGGAGTAGGAATGTGTAAGATGTAAAAGAAAATGACGGATTCTGCGTTAGAGGTATAATCATTTAAATTTTAATTAAAAGCAAAAGTGTTAAAAATAGAAGAATTGGTGCATGCGTTCATCCATTCTCAGTGTAATTTTGAGAAGGAAATGGTGCTTACCAATCATTTCCAGGCCGATTGGGAAGCCGATATTTTATTAATCGATGCGGAAGGCTACAGTCATGAAATTGAAATCAAGCTTTCGAAAAGCGATTTTAAAAATGATTTTAAAAAATCGTACACGAATACCAATACCGGCGAGAAATTTTTGAAGCACGATAAAATTTCGTGCGGCGACTACATGTGCAACGCTTTCAGTTTCCTGTTGCCGATGGGGATGGTAGACCATGATCTTATTCCCGGACATTGCGGGATTATCGAGTTTTATCACAATGTAGATACCTGGGACACGGAGTTTTACCGGATCCGAGAGCCGAAGCGTGTGCATGAAGACTCGTACTGGAAGCTGAATGACAAAGATGTTTTCATCCGAAAAATGGCATTGAGCCTCCTGCAGAAAAAACTGCAGATAAAGGGCAAACATGAAGAGCTGATTTTCAGAAGCCCTTTCGATATTAAAAAATTGAGATAAAAAAAATCCTGTTTTCAAAACAGGATTTTTTTTGGAATTTACAGCCTGTCAATCTGATCTGTAGAAATTATATTTTAATTAACGTAAATTCGGATATATCTAATTTATATTCAGTCGTTTATAAAAAAAATAAAGTAAAAGTTAGATTCCTGTGTAAGAATTTGAAAAAAGTCTATCTCATAAAGTGGTAAATGATTTCATTTTTATAATCAATACCTTTGATTGTCATATTGACACAAGAGACTTCCATCATCCGGCATCCCTCTTCCAGCCTTTTTAATAGAGGTTTTACTTCGAGTTCACGTTAATTAAGGCCATTTATTTTTCAGGCCTTTCAATCAGTAAATTATAGGTGAAAGCGGCTGCAATACCTCCGAGGATCGGAGCTGTAACGAACAGCCACAGCTGGCTCAGGGCTTCTCCGCCGGCGAAAACTGCCGGGCCAATGCTTCTCGCAGGATTTACGGATACCCCGGTTACTTTAATTCCCACAATATGAATAAGTACCAGGGAGAAACCAATGGCCAGGCCGGCAAAACCGCCGTTGATATTTTTGCTGGAAGTTGCCCCCAAAATGACCATCAGAAAAATAAAAGTAAATACAAATTCAGCCACAAATGCCGAAAGAGTGTTGTACTGGTCCAGGTAGCCGGTTCCCCAGCCATTGGAGCCTAATGCCCAGGGCTTCATCTCTGCTCCCGGATGTCCCATGAAAATGACATAGAGAATGCCGGCCCCGATGATGCCTCCGAGAATCTGGGCAAGAATGTACCGGAAAGCTTCCTCCATTTTCATCCTTCCTGCGGCAACCATCGCGATAGAAATGGCAGGATTGATGTGGCAGCCGGAAATATGTCCTATGGCATAAGCCATGGCCACAACACTCAGTCCGAAGGCAAAGGAAATTCCCAAAAGGCCTACTCCGGTAGTGCCATCCGCACCGGCAATAACCGCACTTCCGCAACCCATAAAAACAAGCACCATGGTGCCAAGCATTTCTGCAACAAATTTGGATGTTTTTGAAATCATCATTGTATAATTTTAAGTTAATGTCCTAATGTACAAAAATTAATAATGTAAAATAAATTTAGTTTTTTAAATTTTAATACGGATTTTAAAGAGTTTTTGTTGATTTATTTGTTTTAAATTAACATTTTTTAACTTTAATATTTTATTGATAAAAATTTATGATTTTGTTTTAAATTAATATATTTGGTTTAGTATAAATTCTGCCTGTATTAATTTTTGCCTGATTTCTCAGATGAAAAAGCTGCTGTACATTCATATCCTGTTTTTAGGAACATTTTTTTTCGCCCAGAAAGCCAACAGGGATTTTCCCTGTTATGATCTGAAAGAAGTGGTGAAGGTTGAGCCGACCGCACTCTATAAACCGCATCTGGATGCTGCGAAAAGTTTTGGCATAAAGCTGCTGAAAGATTCAAAAACGGTTCAGAAATACATCGATAACGGCAAATTCCACAAAATAAAAAACTCAGGAAAGGGGTACCGTGTTCAAAAGCTCGATTACAGCAGGGCATGGATGGTTTCCAAAGGCAAGCTGATGCTCGAAAAAATCGGAGCGCGTTTCAGCAAGGAGACCAAAGGCAATACATTTACAGTTTCATCCCTTACAAGGACGCTTGAAGACCAGTGCCGCCTGAGAAAAGTGAATTCCAATGCCGCATTGGGAATCAGTTCTCATAACTACGGCAATTCGTTCGACATCTCTTACGTCCGTTTTAATGAGGTCCTGAAATATAATCCTAAGATGGAAGCGGCATTGGAAAAGGTACTGAAGTTCTATTATGATGCCGGAAAGATTTATTACATCAAAGAGAGGCAGCAGAGCTGTTTTCATATTACTGTGAGGAATTATTAACAAATTTTCAATTATTTGTGAGATACTTGCATAGATAAATTAGTTTGTATACTTTTGACACATTAAAACCGTGAAAAAAATGAATACATTAAGTCGAGAAGAGTGTGAAGTAGCTATTGCAGAGTGGTCCAACTGCTGTGCGGATTATCAAGCGATCAAAAGACTGATCCCTACCAACTATATTTTTAATTTCGATGCCTCGGAAATCGAGTGGATGAAAAGAGAGAATAAGAACAGTGAATTCTGTACTCAAATTGGGATTTACCAGGGGGAACTGATTGCCATCCTGTATCCGATGGGTGCAGACGGACATCAGATTGTCATTGATAATTATGTATACAGTACATTACAGGAGCTGCAACAGGATTTGAGATTGATGGAGACAGCAGAGTATACACTCGTTAAGAATGCCGTTCTTTCCAAAGATCTCAGAAAGATTGACGATAATTCTGATATGTCATTCCCGGTCTCCGGTAAGCCAATGTTGCCTCAGGATAAAGCGGTAGCAGCGATCGAAACGTGGAGAGATGAAGGGATGCTTTGGTTTTACAGAGAATGCAGTGAGTTTGGGGGAAGCAGGATTTTCAGAAGATTCTATGTGCCGGCCCAGGATCTGATTCCTTCAAAACCGGGACTTACCCATATCGTCTGTTCGTTCGGGCTGAAATTCTCCGATATTTATCAGCGTATGTTGCCTACGCTTATCTTTATTTCCTTTTATCAGGATCTGGAAAATAACGGAAGCATCGAGAAAATATCGAATACCTATGATTGGTCGCAGGCCTGTCCGCCGTCTTGTTATAGTATGTAATTAAATAAACCGATTGTATATTGTGGATATTTCCGAGATAATACTTTATGTTAATAACATTTTGCTCGTAATTTGTTTGTTCGTTGGAATTATAAAATACAGATCTTTTAAAAATGCAGAAAAATGGTATGTCTATTATATCATTTTTCTTTTTTTAATCGAGAGTGCCGTTAAAATTGCCATTCATGTATTTCATGCTAAGGAACTGAATCATATCTTTCCGTATTATGTTTCCGGCGAGCTTCTTTTATTGGGAACGCTTTTTATCCGCAAGCTGAATCTTTCGGCCTACTTATACATTCCGTTGGTTGTAATGGCCGGGTTTTTCCTGTTCAGTACGGATATCATGATCAACGAAATAAAAAAGGTTATTTCCAGTATTGTGATCATCTGTTTCACAGGTTATGCGCTGCTGATGGAAATTAATAACCCCAAGATTAATGCGCGCTTTATTATTGCAGACAGCCTGATCTTCCTGTATTACGCCATGTCTGTGTTTATGTTTTTTGTTCTCCGGCAGTTGGCTGATTTTAAAGTGGAAGATGCGAATATGATATGGAATGTCAATAATCTTTTGTGCAGCCTTTTGTATGTGTCACTTATTTATACCTTTCTGAAATTAAAGAAATAACATTAAATATCACCTTCTTCATCGCACTGCTTGCCGTTATGGCAATCATCATGTCCTTTATTCTGCTGGCCTATCGGAGTTTCATCCGGAGAATTCTCAAAGAAAAGAATGCGCAGTACGAAGCGGAAGTTCAGTATCAGAAAAACCTGGTTTTAGAAAATATCAAAGCACAGGAATCGGAGCGGCGGAGAATTGCCGTGATGATCCACGACGATATCGGAAACCGTCTTAATATTCTTTCATTATGGCTGAATAACCTCGATACAAAAGGGGATGAGCTTATTAAAAAAAATATTACGACCCAGATGTCTTCCCTGATTGATTCGGCAAGAAGCATTTCCCACTCGTTGTACCCTGTAAATCTGGAATCGGTAGGGCTGGTGCTCTATATCGAAGAACTGATTGCCAACCTGGCCGGAAGAATCAATATTTCACTGAATGTGAGCCCGAAATTTCAGAAGAAAGAAATTTTTATTGAAGTCCAGTTATACAGGATCATTCAGGAATTTACCACCAATGTTCTCAAACATTCGGAAGCAACCCGGGTCTGGATCTATATCAAAGACAATACCACCAGCCTTGCCGTCATCATTTCAGACAATGGAAACAGTTTTGAATATGAAGAGGTGAAAAAAGGAATGGGGATTAAAAATATCGAATCCAGAATAAAATCGATGAATGCGGCGCATAAATGGAAAAATGTTTTAGGCCATGGCAGCCGGTTAATTATTAAAATTCCATACAACAATGAATTCCCAGATCAAATTAGCATTAATTGATGATGAGCAGCTGATCCTTGAAGCAGTAAAAATGCTGTTGTCTTCCGAGCAGGATATTTCCGTGGTGGCCATGTCCAACAACGGGCCCGACTTTTTGGAAACCCTGGAAAAAACTTCTCCGGAAGATTTTCCCGATATCGCTTTGGTGGATGTGCAGATGCTACCGATGAACGGTTTTCAGCTCGTGGAAATACTGAAAGAAAAATATCCCGACCTTAAAATTATTATCCTTTCTTCGCATTACAAGACCACGATTCTAGGATATATGGTGAAACTGGGGGTTTCCGCGTTCCTTCCTAAAAATTCCAACAGAAATGCGTTTATCGAAGCGATTACCATGGTCTATAAAAACGGGATATTCTTTACTCCGGAAGACCACCAGATGATTCTGTCCTACATGAACAGCCCTACGAAAAAGAGAACCCTTTTCGAAATGGACGATGAGCTTTCCGAGCGGGAAAAAGAAGTGGTAAAACTGATCTGTCAGGAATGCACCAACAACGAGATTGCGGATAAACTCTACATCAGCCCCAGAACCGTAGAAAGCCACAGGCAGAGAATCGTCGAAAAGATCGGCGCAAAAAATACGGTGGGAATTGTAATTTATGCCATCATCAATAACATCCACCCGTTAGAAAGAATATGATTCCGTAGAAATACGGAATTTTTTATTTGGTATTTTATACGCTATCATTCCATTTTTTTTCACCGTTACTTTGGGGAATTCAGAAAATGAAGCACTTCATTATCCGTAATGAAGACAGAATAAAACCACAAAGTGAATGAATGATAAAATTATCTCGGTCGGAATTTTCTTCGACGGGACCGGAAATAACGGGTCGAACGCAGCTTCCCAACAGAAGCCTGACAAAAATAATGAAAGCTATCATGGAGGAACTACCAATATCTATAAATTATTCAGTCTTTTTAACGGTAATGAAAAAATTTACATCGAAGGGATAGGAACCGTTACCGGATCCGAAGATGATGACTTTGCAATAGCCACCTGCAAAAATCCGTCAGGAAGATCAGGGTATTCTTCGGATGATAAGTTGGAAAACGCTTTTTCATTCGTCAGAGACCTGCTTACTGATGAGACTGCGGAATATCACTTTTACGTATACGGATTCAACCGCGGAGCCATGCTGGCAAGGCATTTCTGCTATGAATTGCTGAGGGAATGTTCGGCGTTTTCGGGTTATCCCGTTAAAGTAAAATTTCTGGGTGTTTTTGATACCGTGGAATCAGCTGCCTTCAGCAGTTATGAAGTGGCGCTTCTTCCGGAAACGGAAAGGGCACTGCATATCTGTGCGCTGCAGGAATGCCGTTTCTTTTTCCCGCTGTCCGGTCTGTCGGAGGATTCAAAAGAAAGAAGCGATTCTCAATTCGTTACGGAACGTTCCGTGTGGAAAGAAATTTTCGTGCCCGGTGCCCACGCCGATGTGGGAGGAGGATATCTCGAGGGATCACAGTCGGTGTATGTTTCTCCGGATTTTACCGGAAATCAGGAACTTTTCTATTATATGGAAAGCATCAGGGCGGTGATGGAAGATGCGGAAGGAAATAAAATATGGAATGATCTGCTGGGTGATTACGGACTGGATGACGATGGCATTTCATTGCAGGCCTATATCGCTAAAGAATGGGTATACAATGAACTGCCGAAAGTCTACGGACAGCTGATGATTGCGGAAACCAATACGGAAAATCAGGTTTTCAGGACCGACTTTAGCGTAGCGGATTTTAAAATTGATGATAGTGAGCACCTATGCCTCCACGAACTATCGGAAGCCCTGCAGTATTATGTACAAAACCTTTCTCCGGACAGGAAACCCATCTACAATTATGAAATGCTTTCGGATTACATCCATATTTCGGCCAATTTCGGCTTATACCATGCTGCGCTTCTTGAACACCCGAAATGTACAGCCCATGCAGAATTTATCAACAACGGACTGAATGTTCCGGGCTATTCGGATAGTCAGAACGACAATAACGGGTCCAGATTGCAGTCGGAGATCCACCACATCGAAGATTCTGTTGTGGATTATGCCTACGGAACCAATATTCCGAACAACGACCATTGGAACCGTACCATTCTAATGAAAGAAAGTCTTTACAATAAATGTTAGTACTTTTTCAGTTTTAAATTTAGGTGTAGAGCTGCCATGGTTAGGCAGCTCTTTTTTTATTCATCAGGAGATTTTATAATCCGTAGAAATACGGAACCGGAACTTTAGGTATTTTTACGGTAGGCTGTCAGCCGTATTTTTCGGAATTTTGTCCCATTCAAACTTATAAGCGTATAAGTTTTCCCCATTAGAGCCACTTTTTTAAGTGGCTCTTTTTCTTTGTCTTGAATTGCTTTATTTTCCGTATTTTTGCACGCGAAAATTCATTATTCACATTAATCATTATTTAACACATGCTTTCGGTTCAAGGTTTAGGATTACATCACTCGGGAAACTATCTGTTTCAAAACGTAAATTTTACAATTAAAAAGGATGATAAAATTGGTTTGGTCGGTAAAAACGGAGCGGGAAAATCCACTTTGCTGAAAATGCTTTCCGGCGAAATTACGTTCTATGAAGGAAATGTAGTTCCCGAAGGAAGCATTACCATCGGTTTCCTGAAACAGGATCTCGATTTTGTAAAAGGTAGAACGGTATGGAATGAAACCATGCAGGCCTTCGAGCAGATCAATGCCTGGAAAGAAGAGCTGGAAGAAGTGAACCATCAGATGACGGTAAGAACCGATTATGAAAGTGATTCCTATACAGACCTGATTAATAAAATGACCGAGCTGAATGACCTCCTGATGCATCATGATGCCTATAATCTGGAAGGCGACGTCGAAAAAGTTCTGTTCGGACTAGGTTTTAAAGCTGACGATTTTCAGAAAATAACCGATGAATTTTCAGGAGGCTGGAGAATGAGGATCGAACTGGCCAAGCTGCTGCTTCAGAAAAACGACCTGATGCTTCTCGATGAGCCGACCAACCACCTGGATATGGAATCCATTATCTGGCTGGAAAATTTCCTGAAAGACTATCCGGGGGCAATTGTCCTGGTGAGTCACGATAAGCAATTTATGACGGCTGTCTGCAACCGTACTTTTGATGTGAATAACAGAAAAGTCGACGATTATAAAGCCAATTATTCCAAATATCTCATCATGCGCGAGGACCGCCGTGAAAAACTGATCCAGGCCAAAAAGAACCAGGATGCGGAAATCAAGCAGATGGAGGACAACATCAATAAATTCCGGGCGAGTGCGACCAAAGCTTCTTTTGCGCAGTCCCTGATCAAAAAACTGGATAAGATCGAGCGTATTGAAGTGGATAACGAAGACGTTTCCAAATTCAATATCCGTTTTGTACAGTCGGTGGTTCCGGGGAAAGTTATCTTTGAAGCAGAAAACCTTGGAAAAGCGTATGGTGAAAAACAGATTTTCGATGACGTGGATTTTATCGTTCAGCGGGGCGACCGGATTGCATTGCTGGGACAGAACGGACAGGGGAAAACAACCCTGGCGAAAATTCTGGCAGGCGATATCAAAGACTATTCAGGAACCTGGAATCTGGGGCATAACGTAAATATCGGGTACTTTGCCCAGAATCAGGAAGAAGTGTTAACCCCGAATAAAACCGTTCAGGAAGAGGCGGAAGATGCTGCAACGGAAGACACGAGACCGAGAGTGCGTGATTTGTTAGGGTCTTTCTTATTCCAGGGGGAAGCGGTAAATAAAAAGACGAAAGTCCTTTCCGGGGGCGAGAGAAACCGTCTGGCGCTTTGTAAACTGTTGTTGCGTCCGTTCAATACCCTGATTATGGACGAACCGACGAACCACCTTGATATCCAGTCCAAAGAAATCATCAAGCTGGCCCTGCAGAAATTCGAAGGGACGCTGATCGTCATTTCGCACGACCGGGAATTCCTTCAGGGGCTTTGTGACAAGATCTACGAATTCCGTGACGGAAAGATGAAGGAATTCTTAGGTGACATCAACGAGTACCTTGAATTCAGGCAGAAAGAATCGATCCGGGAAATATCCGCAGAAAAAGCAAAGCTTCACAGTGAAGCTCCGAAGCCGGAGGTGAAAAAAGTTGAAGAAAAACCTGCCGTTAAAAGCGAACCGTCGGCAACGATCGTCAGCAAAGAGCAGAAAAACATCCAGAATAAAATTAAAAAAGTAGAAGAAAAAATTTCCGAGCTTGAAACAAAAGTGGAGGAATTTGAAGCTTCTTTTACTAAAGAAAACCCTTCCGGAGAAACACTGGAGAAATATAACAGTACCAAAGAAGAGCTGGAAGCAGCGTTACAGGAATGGGAATACCTGGGATCCCAGCTGAATTGATTTTTTGAAAGTTTAGCTGCAAATTTTACCATTGGGTTCTCTGATATTACGTTTAAGTTCCCATAGGAAATCGTAGATTCCACGTACTCAATGACAAATTAGGGTGTTGAAATTTTGCGGAAATATTTATTATTGCATAGTCCGAATTACCTGCTGTCTCGGTGGCTGAGGTCACACGAAGCCACACCGTCATCCGTGAAAATCTCTGTAATCCGTGGAAGACTCTTTTCGCCAGTTCAGCGCTTTTGTAACGAAGCTGTCATTATGCCTACCTATCCATTAAAATATTTTAAGAAAACTTTAATCCGGATTTTTTAAAATATTTTTATAATTTTGAAGCATGATTTTTAAAGAAAGCAGAAATCTGAAGAATTTTATTTCCAAATTGTTGTTTGGGATCTACTTTCTTGCGCTGTTTTCCCAGAACTTCCACAGCCACAGTTCGGAGGAAGTTTTTAAGAACTTCAGCTTTAAAAAATCAGAGAATACATTCACCAAGAATACGGCAAAAGAAAAATCAGCCGACTGTCTGGCCTGTCATTTCTTAGCGACAGGACATACCCTGGTTCCTGAAGAATTCAGCTTTTCCTTTGAAAATTTTACCCATACGGTAAGACAACGCGTTGCCCTTCAGGAAAAAATATGGGCTCAGACCAAATTTACCTTTCAGCTTCGGGGGCCGCCCGCTATTTCGTAATTTATAGATTTTTTACGGCTTTAATTGTTTAAAGTTCAGTATTCAAGGTTTTATGGTCAATGTTTTTGAGCATACACTGACTTTGATATTGTTTATATTTTGCTTTAAACATTATTCAGCCCCATTTATTAATTTTTTTTTCGGAAAAAAAAGTACTTGAATAAAGTACCTATCAATCTATTCAACAATGAAATTGATCTATAGTTTTATGCTGATCCTTTTTGGATTTGCATTATCGAACGCACAGCAGACCTATGCGGTGGAAGGGACGGTACAGGATTTCCACGACAAAACCCGGCTGGAAAATGCCGTCGTAAAAATTGGGAATTTCTCTGCAAGAACCGGTAAAAACGGGATGTTCTCCTTCAGCAGCATTCCTGCGGGAAAATATATCCTTACCGCCACGCATCCGGATTGTAATGATTATACTGAAAATATAGAAGTTACAAAGGATGTACATCTGGCCATTACGCTGGAGCATCATATCCAGGATATCGAAACGGTAACGGTACACGGAAGTCATAAGAACAACGGAAGCATGGTAGTAAAGACCATCGACAAATCGATGATCTCTCGTAATGCTTCTGAAAATCTTGGAAATCTGCTTACCAACATTTCCGGGGTAAACGTTCTTAAAACAGGGAATAATATTACAAAACCGATTATTCACGGGCTGTACGGAAGCCGTGTTTCAATACTTAACGATGGTGTAAAGCTTGCCGAGCAGGAGTGGGGCGTAGAACATGCTCCCAACGTGGATGTCAATAATTTTGAGCACATCGATGTCGTAAAAGGTGCATCGGCTTTAAAGTACGGAAGCGGTGCCGTGGGCGGAGTTGTGGTATTGCAGCCTCAGGTTTTACCGAAGAAAGATACCCTGATGGGAAATGTATCGCTTTCCGGAATATCCAATGGAAGAGGCGGAGATCTTAATGTAAAGCTGGCAAAAACATGGGCAGACGGCTGGGCCGTCAAGACAAACGGCAGCTACAAAAAGCTGGGCGATCTTGAAGCTCCGGATTACGGCCTTATGAATACCGGGCTGGAAAGTTCGGGATTTAACTTCGGGGTTCAGAAGATGACTTTCAGCAAAGGCTTTTCTTTTGACTATTACCTGACGAAGAGTTCAATAGGCATTCTCAGAAGTTCCCATGTGGGGAATTCGGAGGATCTGCTCCGGGCTCTTACCGCACCGGAACCGATTTACCAGAGGGATTTCAGCTATAATATTGATAATCCCCGACAGGACATTGAACATCATATTGCCAAGATATCTGCATATCAGCGGTTTGAGAATTTCGGAAAGATTACGGCAACGTACAGCTTCCAGTACAATCATCGAAAAGAATATGACATCAGACGTACGGAGGAGCTCAGCAAAAAGCCGGCACTCGATCTTGAGCTGATAACCCATGATTTAAATGTTAATCACCTGATCGAAAGAGGAAATTGGAATCTTGAAACCGGAATTAATGCCGGTTACCAAAACAACTATTCCAGCACGCAGACGGAAGCTAGACGCCTTGTGCCGAATTACGACCGGTATTACGCGGGAATTTATTCGGTGCTGAAATATAAGATTGCTCCCGAGGTAGAGCTGGAAGCAGGAGGAAGATACGATTTTGATCATTATGAAGTAACGAAGTGGTATGACCTGAGCGACTGGAACAGGCTGTATGCTTCAGATTATAAAGACTTCGTGGTGCGGGTGAACCAAAACAGGATTCTTACCAGGCCGTCATTAAGCTATAACAACGTTTCGGCCAATGTGGGAATCGTTTATCATCCGTCCGCCTATTTTGATCTGAAGTTCAACTATGCCCGGGTTTCAAGATCTCCGAACATTGCAGAGCTTTTTGCAGACGGGCTTCACCATTCGGCAGCGATTATCGAAAGAGGGGATATGAGGATAAAAAACGAAACCGGAAATCAGTTCAACTTAGTTGCCGATGTAAAAGCGAATGTTTTGAAAGGGCTGAACATTTCGGTAAACCCGTATTTCTTCTATACCAAAAATTTCATCAACGAAATTCCTACCGGCTATCAGAATACGCAGTGGGGAGGAGCGTTTGTCGTGTATAATTATGAGCAGGTGGATGCCAGAATGTATGGAATCGATCTGGACGTGCAGCTTAAAATATCAGACCACTTCGGATATAAAGGAAGCGGTTCTTATGTCTACGGCCAGGATCTTACCCACAATGTTCCTCTGATTCTCATGATGCCGCCGAATTTCAACAACTCACTGGAATTCAGTAAAAAAGAATGGAAAGACTTTTATTTCAATGTAAGCAACAATACGTACCTGAAACAAACGAGATTTCCTGTGTACAATGTTCCGATCAGACTATTCGATTCCGAAGGAAACCCGTACAATCAGGAAGTGGATATTTCCACGCCGCCGAACGGATATTCCCTTTGGAACCTTCAGACAGGGGTGAATCTGTCTAAAAATTTCGGAATTGATTTTTCAGTCCGGAATGTATTCAACAAGTCATACAGGGATTACCTGAACCGGCTTCGTTTCTTTTCCAACGAAATGGGAAGAAACTTTATCTTAACGCTTAAATATCAATTTTAATCACTTTAAAAATTTAAAAAAAATGAAAAATACTCTTAAAAATACAACCTTTATTTTAGGCCTTTTGTTCTTAGCGCTTTCTTTAAGCCTTACTTCATGTCACAGAACCGATGACGAATCAGATGACCTTCCTCAGGAAGAACTCTCGGATGTCCTTCTTAAAGTGACGGACCAGGCTACGGGTACTCCGGTGGTATACGATTATCAGGTCAACAGCTCTACCAATCCTAATGTTAAATTAATCAACGGGCATACCTATGATGTGGAAGTAATTTTCAAAAACGGGAACGAAGACGCTACCCAGGAAATCAGGGATGCCAAGGATGAGCATTTCCTAGTGTATAATTTCCCGAATTCCGATATCACTTTAACGCGTACGGACGATGCTTCTTCTACAAGAGCAGACGGAAGCCGGGTAGGGCTCAAAACAAAGTGGGTGGTGAATACGGCAATAAAGAATACCGCTGCCCCAAGCCAGCTGGTCCTTACTTTGTTTCATGAGCCGGTAACGGTTTCCGAAGCATCTTCGGTAAGCGGAAACGGCGTAGTATACGGAACTCATACGGGAGGGGAAACCGATGCACAGGCAAACTATAATATTACCAATTAATAGATCCTTAATCTTGTTAGCTGAAAACCGCCGGAATCTTCCGGCGGTTTTTTATTTAACAGTATTTGGCTTTTTAAGTTGACTTTAATTGATAGATTTTCATAAAATTTTCATATTTTTGCAACCTAAAATTTTAATCAATAATGAAGGTTACTGCAAAAAACCATGATGATGTAAGTGCATTGCTTACAGTGACATTGGAAAAATCTGACTATAAGGAAAAAGTTGAAAAACAATTGATTAATTATGCTAAAAATGCACAGGTTCCTGGTTTCAGAAAAGGAAAAGTGCCTTTGAGTATGGTTAGAAAACAATATGAGGCGGGTATTGCTTTTGAAGAAATCAACAAGCAGGTTTCTGATGCTTTGAATAACCACGTCAATGAAAACAAACTAAGATTGGTTGGCCAGCCGGTACCACAGCCGGTAAACGAATTCGATTACAATGCGGATCAGTTGGAAGTGGCTTTCGAAATTGGATTTGAGCCGGAATTTTCGATCGATTTAGCTAAATATGAAGCGCCTCACTACAAAGTGGAAGCGTCTGAAAAGGAAATCAACAAAAGTATTGAGAACATGCAGAAGCGTTTCGCAGAGCAGGCTCCTCAAGACAAAATCAATAAAGATTCTTACATAGCCCTGGAAATTACCCAGGTTGTGGAAGAAGGGGCGGAAGGAGAACACCACCACCAGCCGAAGAATGTGACCATTACTGCTGAAAACAAAGAAGCTTTCAAATTGGTAAAGTCTCTGAAAATGGACGGTTCGGTAAAGGTTTCCAAAGAAGATCTTGCTGCAAACGAAGAACTGGCTAAAGAATTAGGTTTCTCTAAAGAAGAAGCAGAGCACCTTCACCACAATGAAGTGGAAGTAAAGGTAAAAGATTTCTACGGTCTTAACTTAGCTGAACTTAACCAGGAGTTATTCGATAAAGTATACGGAGAAGGGAACATCAAGTCTGAAGAAGAACTGAAAGAAAAAGTAAAATCTGAATTGGACGAATACTTCCAGCAGAATGCCGATGTTCATTTTGTGAACAAGGTATTGGAGCAGGTTTCGGAAAAAGAAGAAGTGAAGCTTCCTGAAGAATTCTTAATCAAATGGTTAATGTTCTCCAACCAGAACGTACAGTCTGCAGAACAGGCAAAAGAAATCCTTGAGTCTGAGAAAAACCAGTTGAAGTATCAGATCATCGAAGGTAAACTGATGACGGAGAACGAAATCCAGTTGGATTATGCCGATGTATTGGCCCAGGCTGAGCAATTGGTAAGAAACCAGTTGGCCATCTACGGAATCCACCACTTAGGGGATGAAGAGATCCAGAAATATGCGGTTGAAATGCTGAAAGACCAGGAGCAGGTAAGACAGATTTCTTCTGAAGTGGCGATGACTAAACTGAAAGACGTTATCCTTGAAAAAGCGACGAAAAAAGAAACCGCTATTTCTCACGATGAGTTTTTAGAAGAGCTTAAGAAATAATTTATTACACGATAAATATTTGAAAACCACCGTTTATGCGGTGGTTTTTTTATGGGATAACAGGCATCCTTTATCCACCCAATATTCCTATATTTACCATCTAAACTTAATTTATGAAAAAGATCATCATTCCGTTTTTTTGCGCTGTGCTTTGTTCTACTTCTGTAGTGGCACAAAAAACCTCTGCTGTGGCCGTTAACACGGAGGCTGTAAAATCCAAAATGACTCCGAAAGAAGTTATCGATAATTATCTGAAAGCATTGGGTGGAAAAGATAAATTGGAATCCGTTCGTACCGTACTGGTTGAAAATACCATCACCGGGGATGCCTTGCCGGGTGAAATCGGAATGACGGCAAAGAAAATGGGCAATAAATTCAAGTCCGAACAGACTTTTATGGGTCAGGTGGCTTCTTCGCAGCTTTTTGATGGTGAAAAAGGCTATTTTCAGCAGATGGGCAAGAAAATCGAAATTCCGGCGGATAAGCTCGCCGAGCTCAAAAAAGGGAAGGCGATTGACGCATTGGCTTACGATGCTGCCAACTACTCATCCGTCACCATTGAGAAAATCGACGGAAAAGAATACAATGTCCTGAATTCGGATAAGGGTAAATTTTATTTTGATGCAGCCACAGGTCTGTTGTATAAATCGTCAACCAAAGAGGGAACTGCGCTCATGAAAAGTTATATGACAGCAGACGGAATCAAATTCCCTCAGGAAATCCAGGCGGAAGGCAATGGTCAGAAACTGACAATTAAAACAACAAAAGTAATCATCAATTCAGGAGTATCGGATGCTGATTTCAAATAAAAAGTTACTAATTAACATAATATAACCGGGTTTATCCCGGTTTTTTTATTAAATGCATTCTTTTAACTTAAATTTAACTAGGGATCTGTATTTTTGTTTTCTCAAATAATCTACTTTTGTTATCAAACCTATAACACAGATGATGTGACAAGATTAATTACTTAATTGGAACTTTCGATTCCGGATTGTAAATACTTCTTATCCCACAGATCATCCCTTAAATGATATTTTAAAAATTAACTTTAAATTGTATGTATTTTATTTCCTTATTAAGTGAATAATATATATTTTTAACCCATAAAAATTAATAATTAAAAAACCTATGAAAAAAATGTTTTCTTCTTTTGCAGTGGTCTTCATGATGTCTGCAAATGCTTTTGCTCAGAATATTCCGATGGATGCTTCTGTAAGAACCGGTACGCTTCCCAACGGAATGAAGTACTATATCAAAAAAAACACGCTGCCCGAAAAAAAGGTGGACTTCCGGTTGGCCATCAATGCAGGATCCATTCTTGAGGATGAAAACCAGCGTGGGCTGGCCCATTTCATGGAGCACATGAACTTCAACGGGACCAAGAATTTCCCGGACAACAAACTCGTCGACTTTTTACAATCCATCGGGGTAAAATTCGGACAGCACTTAAATGCCTACACCAGTTTCGACGAAACCGTTTACATGCTTCCCGTTCCGCTGGATAAGCCGGGAAACCTGGATGCAGGGCTTAAGGTAATGGAAGACTGGGCATTCAATGCCACGCTTTCCGATGAGCAGATCAACAAAGAAAGAGGGGTTGTACTGGAAGAATTAAGGCTCGGTTTGGGAGCCGACAAAAGAATGTCGGATAAATACCTTCCGAAATTATTGTACAATTCACAGTATGCCAACCGGCTTCCGATCGGTAAAAAAGACGTGCTGGAAAATTTCAAGCCGGAAGTCATCAGGCAATTCCACAAAGACTGGTACCGGCCGGATCTGATGGCGATCGTGGTGGTGGGAGACATCAATGTGGATGAAGTTGAAAAGAAAATCAAAGACAATTTCAGCAAATATAAAAATCCTTCAAAGCCAAGGGAAAGGAAAACCTTCGGTCTTCCGAATCACAAGGAAACCCTTGTTGCTGTTGAAACGGATCCCGATGCAACCAATTCAATGGTACAGTTCATTATGAAAGATGCTGATGCTTATCAGCCTGATGTTACCGTAGAGCAATACAACCAGAGCCTGGTGGAGCAGATTACTACAACCATGCTGAATAACCGGTTGGGCGAGCTGGTAAATTCTACCAATCCTCCGTTTACCTACGGTTCGGTATACCATGGCGGAACCTATGCAAGAAGCAAGGAAGCTTTCCAGGGTTTCGCGATGGTAAAAGAAGGGAACCAGCTGAACGCCTTAAAAGTACTTCTTGAAGAAACGGAACGGGCAAAAAGATTCGGATTTACCCAGACGGAATTAGACCGGGCCAAAGCGCAGGTGATGTCCAATATCGAAAGGACCTATAACAACAGGGATAAAACGGAAAGCGACGAGCTGGTAGATGAATACGTAAGAAATTTCCTGGAGCAGGAACCGATGCCGGGAATCGCCTGGGAATATGAGGATACCAAGAAATTCTTGCCGACCGTTACCCTGTCGCAGACCAATGAGGTCATTAAAAAGTTTGTCAAAGACGACAGCAGGGTTGTGGTAATCACCGGTCCTAAAAAAGACAATGTTCAGATGCCGACGGAGGCGATGGTCATGAGTACTTTTGAAGGCGTGAAAATGGCGGATCTTAAACCATATCAGGAAAAAGCAACGATTAAAAATCTGGTGAAGCCTTTCAAATCCGAAGGGAAGATCACCAAAACGGAAACCGACGCCAAGTTAGGAACGACCACCTGGACCCTGAGCAACGGGGCCAAAGTAACCTTTAAGAAAACCGATTTTAAAGATGACGAAATTGTTTTTGCAGCCAGAAGCCTGGGAGGAAGCTCTCTGATCAGTGATGCCGATTTTAACAAGACGCAGTTTGCGTTTTCAGCATTACCGGAAGCCGGGGTAAACGGATTTTCGAAAGCTGATCTTACCCAGTATCTTGCCGGAAAACAAGTGAATGTGAACCCGTCAATCGGCAATTTGACAGAAGGGCTTTCAGGAAGAACCAGCCAGAAAGATCTCGGTTCTGCGATGGAGCTGATGTACGCTTACTTTACAGGTCTGAATTACAATCCGGAGGCTTTCAACGCCTTTAAAACCAAGCAGTCTGCCATGCTGGATAATCTGCTTTCAAATCCGCAGTTCTATTTCTCAAGCGAACATGCCAAATTCATGAACCAGAAAAATCCAAGATTCATCGGGATTATTCCCATGGAGAAAGACTGGGCCAACATGGATTACAAAAAGGCATACGACATTTATAAGGAGAAGTTTTCCAATGCCGGAAACTTTCAGTTCTTCTTTGTAGGAAACATCGATGAAGCAAAGTTTAAAAATGAAGTTTTACAGTATATCGCCAGCCTACCTTCCAGCGGAAAGACCACAACCTTCAAGGATACGGGTTACAGACCGATGACTGGGGATTATACCAGGGTTTACAAAAAAGGAAAAGATCCGAAGAGCATGGTATCCATCACCTACAGCGGAGAAGCACCTTATAACGAAAAAGAGGCACTGGCTTTGCAGGCCCTCGGAGAAGTGGCGACCATTAAAGTGATTGAGAAACTGAGAGAAGACGAGAGCGGAATCTACGGCGGAGGTGCCCGCGGCGGGATGTATAAAATGCCGTACAACAATTACAGCTTCAGCATCAATTTCCCTTGCGGACCTGAAAATGCTGAAAAGCTTACAAAAAGTGCAATTGCCGAACTTCAGAGGCTGATCGACAAAGGTCCGGAGCAGAAAGATCTCGATAAATATAAGGAAGGGGAATACAACGATGATAAAACCAATATGAAGGACAATATGTATTGGATGAATGCCCTTACCAAAAATCAGCTGGACGGAAGTGATCAATATGAAATCCTGAATTACCAGGAAAAAGTAAAGGCGCTTACGGTGAAAGACCTTCAGGACGTTGCGAAAAAATACCTCACCAAAGGCAGAATCGTTGCCACGCTAATGCCGGAAGACGGCTGGGAGAAAGCTAAAAAAGAAGAATCAAAAGCAGAAACAGCAGTAATGAAAGCAGGAGCAGCGAATTAAATTAATTGATATTCGATATAAATTTCAAAAGAAACCGTCCCG